>NZ_JBHDJA010000029.1:0-44001 GCF_041877125.1 Arthrobacter sp. E44 | reverse complement strand
AGAAACGGTGGAGTCGATACCCTGATTCTCGCCCAAGGCCCTCACCCCAGCCGAAACACCCTCCCCGCCCCGGACATCTCACGCGGCAGCCCTGATTACACTCTCAATTCTGAAGAGCCCGATATACGGGAATCTAACGCCTGCGGAACCATGCGGTTTCGAAAATTTCCAAAATCGTCTTCACACGTTCCGGTGAACGACCGCCTTACGGGCACGCGTTCCAGTCGTGTACACATGGGGTATGACAACAGAGGCTCCAGAATCCGCTCAGGACGATTGCCCGTTCTGCGGCATTGTTAGTCACGATTCCAGAGATCAAATCTTCTTCTCTAGCGCGGGTGAAGGATCAGGCGCAAAAATCTTTTTCAGCCCCTCGACCACGGTAATGATGGTAAAGCTATTCCTTACGGTGATTCCCTAGAGGTGTTCGCTCACCCACTCACCCTGTAACCAACGTCCCGGACCAGTACAACTAGCGCGCGGCAAAGCTTGTCCTGCGGAACCGATAATGGGAGTCCCCTTTGCGACTCCGGAAAAGGGGCCCTTCGTCTCTAAGCGTGGTTAGGTCCAGCTGAGTTTCACGGTTTGGGCCCGCACCGGCGTGGCGGCAGGAGAGAGAAGTCAGGGTCTCTTTGAATTGGTAGCGACTAAACAACCGTTTTCAAAAGAGACCCTGACTTGTCCCACTTTACTTCCTGCTCCGGCGGGCGGTGGTGTGAACGTGCCGGTGCCCTTTTGGGTATTCCCGGCGTGCACGTCACGTCCGTCGCTGAGGCCGCAAACGGCCTGATTGTCCATGTCGAAACCGACCAGACCTTCAATGGTTGCCCTGATTGTGGTGTCGTGGCCGTGGGCCATGGACGGCGCCGTATTCGCCTTCATGACATCCCGTGTTTCGGACGGCCCGCCCGTCTTATCTGGGCCAAAAGGCTGTGGCGCTGCCCGGACGAACACTGCCCCAGGAAGGTCTTCAGTGAAGAACATCCGCTGGCCGGGAAGCGGTCGATCCTGACCGCCCGGGCCGTGCGTTGGGCCGTCGATGCGCTGGAGAAATACGACACCTCGGTCTCCGCCCTCGCGCACCAGCTCGGGGTGTCCTGGCGGGCGCTCTGGAAGGGCATCGAAGCTGAAGCAACCCTCCGGATTGGAAGGCGCGAACGGCTCGTCGGCATCGACGCGCTCGGCGTGGACGAGCACGTCTGGACGCACACCGGGTTCCCCGGCACCGGCATGGTCACCGGCATCATCGACCACACCCGCGACGAGCACGGAAACGTCCACGCAAGGCTCCTGGACCTCGTGCCTGGCCGGTCCGGGAAGGCCTACGGCGACTGGCTCAAAGCACAAGGCCCTGCCTTCACCCAAGGGATCAAAGTCGCCACCTTGGACCCGTTCCGCGGCTACGCCAACGCCATCCGCGACGAAATCCCCGAAGCCATCACCGTGGTCGACGCGTTCCACATCGTGAAGTTAGGACCCGGCATGGTTGACGATGTCCGCCGCAGGGTCCAGCAAGACACTCTCGGGCACCGCGGGCGGCAGAACGACCCGCTCTACGGCATCCGCAGAACGCTGCAGCAAGGCATCGAGTCCCTTACCGAGAAGCAAGTGGTCAGGCTCGAGAAGAAGCTCGAGGCCGGCGACCCGAACAGCGAAGTGACCATCGCGTGGCACTCATACCAGAAGCTCCGCGCCGTCTACCATGCCCGGCCCGAACGAGGACGGGAGCTCATCACCGAGGTCCTCTCAAGCTTCCCCACCTGCCCGATCCCCGAAGTAGCCAGACTCGGACGAAGCCTGAGGGCCTGGAAGGCGGCGATCACGGCCTACTTCGATACCGGCGGCGCCTCCAACGGGCCAACCGAGGCGATCAACGGAGTCATCGAAACCACCCGCAGAATCGCCCGCGGCTTCCGCAACTTCAAAAACTACAGAATCAGGACCCTACTCGCCGCCGGAGGCCACCGCCCCTACCGGAAGAAATCACCCAACCACGCTTAAAGACGAAGGGCCGGAAAAGGTCCATAGCTGCACTGGATTCGCCAACGGAGTAGAATTGCCAGCTGTATCTTTGGATCGTTACGAATCGGGAGCGTTTACTGACCCGGCTCAGCGTTCCATCTTTCTTCGGAACGGAGCAGGATCAACGGCACGCTTTGCGAGATTGACTGGTCAATGCGTTTTAGCACGTCTGGCCCGGTCACCCTTCCTCCTGTGAAGTCGTCGCCGTGCGCATACACACCGATCGGAAGTGTAAGCGCTTCGAAACAACCGAACAGGGGGCGCAGCGAGTGCTCGAGTATCAGCGCGTGCTTCTCACTTCCACCCGTCGCGGCCAGGAACACGGGGACGTTCACCAGAGAATGCCGACCGATCAGGTCGAACAGATGCTTGAAGAGCCCAGTGTAAGAAGAGCGGTAGACCGGTGAGGCCACGATCAAGAGGTCGGCAGTTTCGATTTGGGAGAGCGCATTATGTAGTTGCTCCCCGATACTTTCCTGTGTGAGAGCGGCAGCTAACTGAGGCCCGAGATCGCTCACTCGTACTGCGCAAACCTCGATGCGTAGAGCCTGCGCGAGAGAATCGACGATGGCATCCAGGAGCGCGTCGGTCTTCGAAGGCGAGTTAAGCGTTCCGGAGACCGTAACCACTCGGAGTTTTGGCGGCCGACGGTCCCGTCCCTCTTCCCGGTGGCTGCTCACGGCGGTAGTGATTGCTGCCTTCATGATCGGATCGGTGGTCGCCACGTCATAATCCAAGTGGCTGTGCCGAGAGCTGCAAAGGCTGCTAGTGTCCACGCCACAGCAAAAGCGGACAAGAATCCGTAGTTATTAGGGGAAGCAACGAGGACGAGGATGGCTACGCCCAGGGCCGTCCCAAGTTGCGCACCGGTATTGAGGATGCCTGAGGCGCTGCCGGTCAAACTGGCAGACACATCGGTGCCCAGAGCAGTACCCGCCACTGAAGACAGGCCTAAGCCCAGCCCCGCAAGTGAGGCACCCGCGATGATCCCGGCCCAGTTTCCCTGGGTGGTGGCTAATACGAGGTTTCCTATACCGATGAAACCGAGACCCACGCCAGCGGCCCTGTTGGCGGCAATGGCTCGAAGGGTCGGCTTGCTCGCGACGGAGCCAAGGATGACCGCCAGACTGAACGACAGCAATGACAGCCCGGCTTCGATGGGGGTTACACCGAGCTCGTTTTGCAGGAACAGGGTCGCGAGGACGGTCGCAGAGCTAGTGGTCGCAGTGTTGGCAAAACTCACCACGGTGCCGGCCCGAAGTGAGGCTGTGCGGAAGGCATCCGGGGGAATCAAGGGTTGATCAGCCGCCCGCTGATGGACGAAGAATCCGGCGCCGATGCCAACGCCGACGAGAACAGCAATAATGCCATGAACCCGAGCCTCGGGCGTCTCGATGAAGGAACCACCGCCCACTATGGCCATGACTGCGACGGTCAAGAGGAGCGCGCCCAACACATCCAACTTCTGCGCCTTGTTCTGGGGAGGCAGTGCAGGTACCACTGTGACAAGGCCCACCAGAAGAAGCACTCCGATCGGGGCGTTGATCCAAAAAACGGCCCGCCAGCCAAACACCTGTGTCAGAACACCTCCCACGATGAAACCTGCTGCACCCGCGGCTGCGCCAGTAGCGCTCCAAGCGGCAATCGCTGTGGAACGTCTCGGCCCTGTCCCTGCAGCGTGGAGGATGAGGCTCAACGCGCTTGGCACTGATATAGCGGCAGCGATTCCTTGGATAGAGCGCGCCGCAACGAGTTGCCAGACGTCTGTCGACAACGCACCGACGACAGCGACAGTCGCGAATAAGACCACACCCGCGATGAGGACCTTACGGTGCCCCAGCTTGTCGCCCAACCGAGCGCCGAGGACGAGCAGTGCACCAAAGAACATGGCGTATGCCGTTACGACCATCCCGGCGGCTGATTGGGGGGCTCCCACTCCGCGGAGCATCGCCGGGATAGCGGTGGTCGCGCTCGTCACACCTAGAACATCAATGAATTGCACGAGACAAAGCAGCGAGATGGCCCACGTGTTCTTGTAAGAACGTGTCGGGCTCACACCTATCAATTGCTCTTGAGTGGTGACGCCCGAGCGCCCGAGCCTTTTTTCGTTTTGTGGCATGACCTATCAATCTATTGTGACTGGCTTGGTTAAGCCGTCCGCTTGTACGGAAGACCGTTGAGGTGAACAACGGAAACCTGGCCGTCGGGGTCGGGGCCGGGGCCTGATCCGAGACATATGCGCTTAGTTCCGGAGTGTGGCCCCCAAGGAGCCCCGCTGGGCTCGCAGTCAAATTTGCTTCGCCAGACGTTCCGCCCGTAAGCCTCAAGTGCCATTTGTTGACCATCGGATGCGACCAACAGGCAGTCCTCGTCCGGTACGACGGACAGCGGTGCTGCGCCGGTACGGGAATACTGCCCCGCCATCCTGGGCGCCTGGGCTTGTGTCTCTCGCTGTGCAGTGTCGTCCTCGGGCGCTTTCGAGCGACCGAGTCCGTCGAACAACTTATCGATCACCGAATAACGCTCTTCACGCAGTTCCTCGCCCCGATTGTCCATCCACACGACCCCTAAGTCGCGTGATGGATCAATGAACAACTTGACCCACATGCCGTCGTAGAACCCTTCGTGACCAAAGGGGCGGAACCCGCCCTGGTGAGGATACAAGTACGTTCCGAGACCGTACTGGATGTCCACGTCCAGGCGAGGACTTGAATGGGGTGAATGCATCTGTCGGAGTGGTGACATCTGGCTCCCCTCAAGTGCAGTTCGTAGGTGAACCGATCCGAAGAGAGCAAGATCCGAGACAGTCGTAAAGCACAAGGACGAGGGAGTAAGCTTGCTGCCGGCCTTAGCATCGTGGACGACCCGAAGCCGTCCGTTCTGACGGATGTGATGCTGAGCAAGGGGATACGTCATAGCTATAACCGGGTCATGGAAAGAGCGCAGCATGCCGAACCGAATAAAGACTGTCTCCGCCATTAGTTGCTCGAACGGAACGCCTGTCACCCTCTCCGCAGCGAGCCCGGCGAGGCTTACACCGAGGTTGCTGTAGCCGTAGACATGGCCTGGAGGTGCGATGACCGGTGTCCGCCGATAGTCTCGTATGACTGAGGCGGCTAGCCCATCCGGATCTCGTCCCAGTCCCTCGTGGATGACCGCGTCGGGAAGTAGGCCGGATTGATGACTCAGGAGATGTCGGAGGGTCGTCCCGTCGCTACATGTGCTGGATCGCCGTCTTATGCCCTCGACGTAACGGTCACTGAGTTCGTCCAGGTCAAGTACCCCCTCCGACGCAAGGGAGACAATCATCGTCGCCGTCATCATCTTGGCCACTGAGTACATCCTGAAAACCGTCTCAGGAGTCATGCGCTGCTCCGGCGATTCAATGCTGGTTGTTCCGTCACCAACCGCCAAAATCTCACCGGCAGAGGTGAAGGCGCAGAGAACTGCTCCCGGTACATCGTTCGTTTCCCGGTACTGGCGTAGGGCGCCGCGAACGTCTTGTTCGGAAGTCATCGGGCGTCGCTCTCAACTCTGGGCTGGCAAGAGCCTCGGGACAGTAGCGGCTCGCTCCTTTGCAGCATGAGAGCGTCTTCCAAGGCTTGTGCCATAAAATCGACATCCTCGAACGTGAGCTGAGGAGACAGCGGAAGATTCATCAGCCGTCGGAACCAGATGTCCTCGGCGATCGGTGTCAAGCCGATGCGTCCCCCATGGAGACGCCATTCTGGAAGCAGATGCAGAGGGAAGTATCGGAGGACAATTTGCACCCCCAGCATCTCGAGGTCACGTGCCAACTGATCACGATCGATGGTGATGTCGTCGAGCAGGAAAGCGTAGAGATGGTGCGCATGAACGTCACCGTCAGACTTATGCTGCACAGTTCGAACGCCCTCGATATTCGTGAGTTTTTCATCTAAACGGTTCGCTAGTCGACGCCTCTTTTCGACGAGGCTATCGAGTCGCTTCAACTGCGATCGGCCTACGGCAGCGGCGGGGTCACTCATTTGGGCGTTCAATCCGCCCCGAATCACCTCTTCACAGTCGTGCGTGTAGGCATTCTTCTCGTGTGTCTCTGGACGAGGAAGGGTCGCGCGCCCAAAGTGATCAAAGGAATAAGGCTCCTCGCGAAGCGAGAACCTCGCGTCGGGGTTGATGCTCCTCGCGGCCCTGAACCGAGAGTCCAGCGAAGGATTGCGGAACGTCAGCATCCCTCCTTGCCCGAGGGTCGAGATGTTCTTGAGCGAATGGAAACTCCAACAACCGATGTCTCCCCAGGTTCCGGCGCTGTGCCCGGCGACCTTTGCGCCAAGTGCATGTGCGCAGTCCTCGATTAGGAAGATGCCTCGCTCTCGCGTGATTCGAGATAGCTCCTCGAGCCCGCCGCACAAACCGCCGTAGTGGGTCGTTATGACAGCCCGGGTTCGTTCGGTGATGTTATCGACGACGCTGCGTGGGTCGAGACACAACGTGGATTCGGAAATATCAGCAAATTTCACGACGGCCGGCGTGTCCAAGAGGGGTGCTGCGGTCGCTTGGAAAGTTAATGGTGTGGTTATTACCTCGTCCTCTGGGCGAAGTTCGAGGCTGCGGACTGCAAGCTCAAGAGCCATTGTGCAGCTCGACACCGCTACAGCGTGTGGTGAGCCGACGTAGTCCGCGAAAGCTTGCTCAAACGCTGTTACGTTTGTCCCGTCCGACAGGTGGCGATCGGACTGTAAAACAGCCATCATGGCCTCGATGTCCTCACTTTGCACTCCGCTACCCTGGCCGTACTGTGAAACTCGGTAATCGGGCATCCGTCAGCTCACCCTCTCTGCAAGTTCCAAAAATTTTTGCTCAGGCTTGAAGATCGTCGGCATCGTCGGCAGCTCAGGGCTTGAGCCTAAAAAGTCGACGAGCAGCGACACTCCGGCGGTGAGGGTCATGCGCGGTTCGTATCCCAAAGCGCGAACTCGAGCAACGTCGGCGACATGCCGGTAGGTGTCCTCTGTTATGGATGTGTCCTCCTTCAGCTCGACATCTCGGCCCGTCACTCCGGAAATGATGGTTAGGAGGGTACGCAAGCTTGTCTCGATCCCCGTTCCGAGGTTGTAAACGCCACCGGGCTCTCCGCGGAGACTGAGGAGTTCTAAAGCGCGTGCTAGGTCGCCGACATGCGTGAAGTCTCGCGTTTTTTTGTCGATGTCGCCAGCTGCGTGGATCGGTTGTCCGTTGAGGTGCCACCGCAGGTATTGGGAGACCTCGCCTCCGGCAATCTTCGGGTTCTCGCCCGGACCGTACAGCGTGAATGCGCGCCCGATGACCGTGTTCAGTCCGTACGTTTCATGGAACGAGTGAACGATGTGCTCACCAGAGAGTTTCGAGGCCCCATACGGCAGGAACGGCTTTGTGGCATGGGATTCCGGCATGGGTACGGATTTGGGACGACCGTACACCATAGCCGACGACAGGTAGACGAGCCTGCTAACTCCAGTTTTGCACGCCGCCGCACACACGTTGGCAGTGGCGACGGCGTTTGTGTTGAAGTCGAAGAGCGGGTCCTCCACGGAGCGGCTTCCGCTTGAGTTGCCTGCAATGTGGAAGACCGTGTCAGCGTCTCCAAGGGCGGCTTCCACCTGTTTAGGCTCCCGAAGGTCCGCTTGACGGTACAGTACGTCATCGGACAGCGCGACCAAGCCGGGATCCACCATGTCGAGTACGACGACTTGGTGCCCCTCGGACTTCAGATGGTCCACCATGTTTCGTCCGACGAAGCCGAGCCCGCCGGTGACAACCGTCCGGCCCCGTTGCTGCTTGAGTTCCTGCATGTTCATAGTGGGCTCCTCCCCTGGAAGCATTTGTACATATGAAGCTGGTTGTTGTGTTGGTTTTGCCAATATGTCGCCTACACGAGCACCTATCCCGGTCATGTGTTTGCCGAGCTGTCGGTAAGTCGAGCCCGCACCCGTCGTTGGACAGACACATTTTCAAAGTTGACGACGTTCCACTCCCGAACGAAACGGAGGCCGTCGCTTATTGAACCTCTAGCGGACGCACTCAACGTCTCCTTGATGGCAGCAATGACAGTCCTGGGTTTCTCGTCGATGCTCTTAAGGAACCTGTCGACCTGCTGCTGAAGTTCGGCGAAATGCGCGTAACTGCTATTCACGAGCCCAATCCTCTCTGCATGTGCGGCACTGAAGCGGCCCCCGCTGAGCACTATCTCTCGGACGTGCCCTTCCCCAATCAGCTTTGGAAGGCGCTGAAGACCCCCAAGGTCGGCGACCAGGCCGAGGTCAGCTTCGGGCATGGCGAACCAACTACGCTGAGTCGCATAGCGGATGTCGCAGGCCGTAACGAGCTCGAGTGCGGCTCCGACACAGTCTCCATCGATCACTGCAACAGTAGGCAAGGGGCAGTCGGCTAAGAGGTTCACTGCCGCCTGCAACTTATCGATGTCACCGGCCATTGAAGTAGCAGATGCGCCTCTCCGTGCCGCTCGACGAAGGCGTGTCAGGTACCACCGTAGGTCAAGGCCATGGGAGAAAGCCGCCCCCTCCCCTCGAAGCACAACCGCACTGGCCCGTCCTTCCTCAACGATGAGAGAGAGGACCTCACCGAACTCGTCCCAGAAAGCGCCTCCTAGAACGTTGCCTGCCCCGGACCCTTTGATCGAGATCGTTTGCGAATGGAAGGCGGTTTCCTTCACCGTCAGGGTTGTCCAGGCCCGCCGGCGAAGTGGACCATTGATGCCCAGCCTTACCGGCATGTCGCTCTCACAGGATTGTCCGTCCATAAAGGCGGGCACCCCCGTCCGTCATGTCCGCGCTCGTCGGTACATCCATCGGAGCATGGTCTGTACCGAATGCGGCAGAAACAGCGACATCACTATCGACCCCTCGGAGCTGAAGCCACCGGATTCTCGCCCACTCTCCCCGATCTTCGAGCGATGGCACTGATATTGTCCACGGGCGTCCGGACAAGCCCTTACTCTCAACCTTCGAACAGGCTTCTTGAGCGGCCCACACCCTCGCGAATCTGCGCGCTCTCTCGTGAGAGTCGAGAGCATCGATAGCCGGGCTCTCCTCGCCGCAACACCGGTCAAGCAATCGACGGCTCGGGGACACGGCCACTTGGACGTCCACACCGACCCGGCGACCGGGAGCGACCGCGGCAGCAACGTACCCGTTTGAATGCGACAGACTGATGCAGATGTCCGGGCGCCTAACTAGGTACGGCTGCCCGCTCGGGTGCTGCCTTACTTCGGCGTCAATGCGCGGGACGTTCAGCGCTTGTCTCAGGAGAATCGCCAGAAGCGCCCGAACAGCAACGTGTTCTTTGGCCCGCCACTTGGGTAAACCGACGGCTGATCTTAGAAGTGCCGGCGTGACGGGCAGAGTATCTATCGCATCGTCAGTCACGGCCAGGGCGACGTAAACGCGCTCGGCCACCTCGGTGAACGTGCCCAGCGACTGGGTTCGGCGTGCAATCATGAGCCCCTCTCCCTCCGTCATTAGAACGCCAAGGTGACGTTGCGATCCACCAGCGCCATGGCACCGTTCGCACTCAAAAGCCGGTCGTTCGCGTAATTTAGGCTCGCCGATCGGAGATCCCGATAGAGACGCTCAAGCGGAAGAGGCGAATCACGCATGTACCCGAATCGGAGGCCGGCGATCTCAATAAGGATGTCCACTACTTGCTTCGACCGTTCTGCGGTAAAGATTTTTAAGCCGTTGAGCCGCAGCTGAATCGGGACTTCCGAGAGGTCTCCAGCGGACTGGCTATCGCGTATCACTTGGGCTAGAAGTCCGCTCATGGCGTCCAGCTCCAGTCGAACGCGAGCCAGACGGTCACGGAGGAGATCCGAGGACAGGTCGAACTGGCCTCGCGTCTTCGGATCCCTGAGCAACTGCAACACGGACCTCAGGGCTGCACGGGCGCCCCCAATCCAACAGGCCGACCAGGCCACGTGACCCGTGGGAATGAAGGTCGACACGGCGACAGTGTGGAATTCTCCTCTGCCGCCTATAAGTCGGTCTTCGTCGAGTGCACCACGGAGTCGAAGCGGAACGCTATCCGTTGCTCTCATCCCCATCGGGTTCCAGTTCCCTTCTCCGGCAACGAGTTCGAGGTCCTCGCGATGCACATAAACAAGGGAGACTCGGTCCGGCCTAGCATCGATCTGGTCGCGCATGGTGACCAGAAAAGCATCAGCAAAGGCCCCGCCTGTGACTATGGGGGCGTCTCGGTCAATGAAGAGTTGTCCGTGCTCGGCCGTCAGAGGCGCATCCGCCGTGAGCAGATGACCGCCTTTCTTCTTTTCGCTGGTAACCGACGCCACATATATCTCGCCTCGCGCAATCGCGGGAAGTGCAATGTTTTTCAGAGAGCTCGTGCCGTGTTCCACCATGGCCGCGACTTGTTGGCAGTGCATGGCCCAGATCATCGCGGTAGACATGCATGCCCCGGCAAGTTCTGCAGCAACATGCGCCATGTCCTCCAAGCCGCCACCAAGGCCCCCGTACTGGGTGGGGATCAACAAGCCCATGAGGCCGCTTTTCCTGATTGCGTCCAGAGAGGCAACCGGGAAAGAAGCTGACTCGTCTGCCGGTGCTGCTTCGTCATGCACGATCGGTAACACTTCGGCCAAGCGGTTGTTAAGGCCCTCCACCGTGACCTTTCCGGAGACCCACCCAGTGACGGCGCTCATGATTGGGCACTTTTGGTTGCATGCACTTGCTCGAGCTTGCTGAAAAGGGAACGACGAGTGGAGAACGTCTCGTCCGTCATGGCTTCATCTGGAAGTTCGACCCCGAACTCATCTTCGAGATCGAACAGGAGCTCGACTGCCTCCATGGAAGTCAGCCCGAGATCTTTGAGAGGTGCATCCGGGTCGATTGGTGTCGATCCTCCACTGTTCAGGTGCCCGCGGAGTACCTCGTCAAAGCGGTCGTTGTCCATTTGTTCCTCCTGTATCAATTGGTGTGCCCACGCGTGGGACTCGGTTTCCGCGTCTCACGCATGATCGTGAGACGCGAAGCGCTATGAACTCGACCGTCGCGTAGGATCACCTCCACGGGCGCGGGATGACCGAGGAACCCAATAAGGCTGGCGGTCGGGCCATACGCACCTGCGTTGGGAATCATGACCAGGTCCCCACTCCGCAACCTGGGCAAAGGGGATCCCCTCCCCAAGACGTCCAAAGGTGTGCAGAGAGGGCCGACGAGGGTCGTTTCAACGGTGGTGTCGTGGCCGAAGGGCACCTCGACGTCGGTTCCAACCCTTGTTAGCTGTGGTGAAATGTTTGGGATTCGCCGAAGGCCCGACATGCCACCGAAGTGATGTACTCCCGTATCTAAGATGGTGAAGACGGTTCCCTTCGATGTCTTCTGATCTACCACGCGGCTCAGGATGGTCCCGCACTCCCCAACGAGGTATCGCCCTGACTCGAAGGTCACTTCGGGGTGGCCTTCACGCCAACCCGGAAGCTTGTCGTCCAGCAGATCCTCGAGGGCAGTGGCCAACCCGGGGAACGTCGGCCTCGTTCCCTCCTTGCCGTAGGGAGCTCCGAACCCACCGCCCAGATCGATCTCGCGGATGTGAGGCATGGTAGGCATGAGGCTGCTCGCGATGTCCAAGCCGACCGCGAACTGAGCGAGGAGGGAATCTGTGTCCGAGAGGTTCGTACCCATGTATAGATGCAGCCCTATAACGCGGGCGTTGGGCAGGTCACTGAAGGCCTCGGGCGAACTCACGATCTTGCTGTAGTCGATCCCGAATTGGCTCGCTGTGCCAGTCATGTTCAACCCGGCTCCGGGTACGGAGATGTCCGCATTGACGCGGACGAGACAATCAGTGGTGATGCCGGCATCACCGGAGACATCGTCGATCCGGCTTAGTTCGTCGGCGGACTCCACTGAAAATCGCCTGACCCCCTGACCGATGGCATCCCTCAGCATCTCTGCAGACTTACCAGGCCCGGTAAGCAGGATCTCGTCGGCAGGGACTCCTGCATTGATGGCAGCCGTAACTTCTCCGATGGAACTGACCTCGGATCGACAACCCAAAGCATGAAGAAAGGCCACTACCTCTGGATGCGGATTGGCTTTCAGGGAGTAGTACAACGACGTTGGAGAGGGCAATGCCCTGCGAAGATCCATGTGAGCTTCTTGGACGACCCCAAGGTCGTACACGAAAGCGGGAGTCCCGTACTGCTCTGCGATTTCCTTCATGACAGCTGATCCTCCAACACCTGCTTGTCGATCTTGCCGTTCACCCCGTGCGGGAGCGGACCGCGGCGGTAAATCTTTTTCGGGATCTTCTGGCCCTCAATCCGCTTCATAAGCTCTCGCCGCACTTCGTCAACGTCGAGGTCGCCGGTGTAGACGAGGGTTGCCTCTCGAACATCGTTGGGCTTGAGTACAGCGACTTCATCGATGCCCTCGACGTGCATGGCAGCCCCTTCGATTTCAACGGAACTGACTCGAAACCCATCCTGTTTGTAGATGTCGTCGTGGCGACCGACGAAGTAAAGACGTCCGTGTTCATCAAGACGACCGATGTCCCCTGTGAGGAGCGTGGTGCACCCTAGGTCGTCCCGGAGAAACTTTTTCTCGGTGAGATCAGGCGCGTTCCAGTAACCTGCCATGACGTTCGGTCCTCGTACCGCGATCTGACCTGTATGGCCACGGGGAAGAGCGCGGTGGTCCTCGTCGAGTATGAGGACTTCCGTTCCAGTGAGGGGAAGCCCTACGGACCCGGGCCGATCGAGGTCGGAGTTGGGTGTTTCGATCGACACCCGCTTACATTCTGTGAGCCCGTACATCCCCACGACGTTCAAGTTCGGACTCAGGCTCCTGAGAGCACCACTCACGGCAGGAGGCAAAGCCGCCCCAGTGTTGGTGATTAGCCTTAGGCGCGGGGGCATCCGGCCAGCACGTCGAGCGAGCCGGCTCAGGGTCTGCGCGAGTCCGGGAACGGCAGGCAGCACGGAGATCTTCTCCGTCTCGAGAGCCGAGAGTAACTTCGGGCCGGCGTGACTGCTGTCACCGAGCACGAGGCATGCACCAGCGAGTGCGCTTAGGAACACTTGGTAGAGCCCATAGTCGAATGAGAGAGGAAGACAGCAAAAGACTCTATCCGTGGGCCGATACTCTAATCGCTCGCTGATGGCAGTCGAAGCGAACAGAACCTGGGCGTGAGTCGACGCTACAGCCTTGGGCATGGCAGTTGTTCCGGACGTGTAGATGAGGCTCACGAGATCGGTGGATGCGCCGTCGATGCGAGGGCACACTCCGTAGTCATCGATGGTCGGCAGTTCATCCCACGCGTGGACCTTCCCCGAAGCAAGCATTGAGACATCACGGACGACCTCTCGTGAACATACGACCAAGGCTGGCGCGCTGTCTTTCAAGATGTGCTCTAAATGGAACGAGCGAATGTCCTGACTCAGCACAACGTAGACGGCGCCGAGACGCGACGTCGCGTAAATCAGCGCCACCGCCTCCTTCTCGTTCCGAGAAAGGACCAGGACCCGATCTCCGCGGACGACCCCGCGCTGCATCAACCATGCGGCGTAGGTCTGCGACAAGCTCTGCAGCTGGCTGTAGGTCCAGCTCACACCATCGTGTACAACGGCATCATTCGATGGAACGAAGTCTGCGGCTCCGTCGAGGATGTCGTGCAGGTACCGGGCGGTCATACCTCGCGCCGCCTTGCTCCCGCGTCAGTGAAGGCATCGATGAGTCTGTCGAGAGACTCAAAGGTGTCAGGGACGATTAACTCGCCGGGCAGCTCTATACCGGTGTTGTCCTCAATTCGATCCAGGATTGCCATGATGGCGATCGAGTCGAAACCGGGAAGCTCGATGAGTGCAGTAGCCTCCGCCACATGTGTGGGGTCCAGCCCAAGAACGCTTGACACTGTTGTCAACGTCACTTCTCCAACGTTGATTGGATCAGGATCGTTCATCGTAGGGCACCCATCTCCGTCAGTGGCAAAGTACTGAGCAACTCACGCTTAGCTGTTTTTCCACTACTCGTCGTGGGCATGGAGTCAACGACGTGGAAATGAGCAGGCACCATGTAATGAGGGAGCTGCTTGGCGCAGTGCGCGGCCCCTTGGGCTAGGAACACTTCGCTTGAGCAACTGCTCCGCAACGTGACTACCGCGTGTAACTCGTTAGTTAGCTCGGGATGGGGGACCGCCAAAACGGCAGCAGCGTCTACGCCTGGATGCGTCGATAGCGCAGCCTCCACTTCGCCGAGTTCTACGCGGAACCCACGCGTCTTGACTAGGCCGTCCTTCCTGCCTTGCAAGCGGAAGACACCTTCCAAATCTCTCTCGGCGAGATCACCCGTGCGATAATACGTTTCCCCGTCGGCGTCGAAACAAGACGTCCGGGTTAGATCAGGGCGATTGATGTAACCCGGGGACACACTCGGTCCCTTCACGAGGATTTCTCCGCACGCTGCACCCTCGAAAGACAGGTCGCCTTCGTCGGTAAGGAGGGCGAGCACAACATGAGACGCAGGCACACCGATGGGAACACGCGAACCTTCTTCAGGCAAGGCTCGTACCTCGTAGCTCGTCACGACGTTCGTCTCGATTGGCCCGTACAGGTTGGCATACGAGGAAACAGGCACCGCTTTCATGAGCTCTCTTAATGGATTAGCGGGGAACTCTTCACCAGCGAACAGAATTCTGCGCATTGTTGGTAGGCCACCAGCCTTGAGATCCGACTTTCGGACGAGCGCAGAGAGGGCAGTTGGTACTGCGTAAAGATGCGTCACCTGGCGCTCGCGCAGAAAGTTCGCTAGAGCTTGAGGGAAGAGTGTGATCTTCTCCGAGATCAGATGTACTTCGGCCCCGGCGCTCAACCCCACGAAGAGGTCGAATACGGGCAGATCAAAATGGAGTGGTGCGTGCACGGCAATCCGGTCGTCGACTGACACCGGAAATGCCACTGCCGCCCAGTTCACGAAGGCCTCGACGTTATCGTGGGTGATCGCAACACCTTTGGGGGAGCCCGTCGAGCCAGAAGTGTAGAGGACGAACGCTTCCTCATGCCCCTGAATAGCTCGCGGTGTACACCCCTGATGGCTGTCTTTTCTCATCGAGGTGACGTCCACCCCAAAGGTCCTAGGGCCTTCTGTCTGCGGAGACCCGACTTTACCTCCGTCGGTCTCGAGGATGAGGTCGCATTGCGCGTCGGACAATATAAACGCTCTCCGTGCGGCAGGAGCCCCGGGGTCGAGGGGAACATAGGGCACTCCCAGGTGCAAGCATGCCAAAAAGCCTACGAGCGTCTCAGTGCGCTTCCGGCTGTTGATGGCAATTCGTCGAGGTCTAACACCAAGGTCGGCTATTTGTTGCGCGAGGAGCGACGCGGCCGAAGCGAGCTCTCGGTATGACATTCTTGTCCCGTCTGGCGCCACGCAGGCGTTCGCGTCGGGCGACTTCAGGGCGCGCTGAAGAAAGCGTTCGTAGATCGTCACGGAAGTAACCTTTCAGACTCTTGAGACGGCTGAGTTTTTGGCAAGGTGGATCTCGTTGCGCAGGACGATGCGAAGCTCCTCTTGGACATTGGGCACCGATTTGCCGCCCTCTGCTCGCCGCAGGGCTATGTAGCTCAGCTCCTGTGCTTTCTTCCACTGAGGTACGACCTGATCAGCAAGGACTCTGGCAAGATCATCAGCGGGCGGATATACGTTCGCGACGTCAAACAGCCAACGGGAATGTAACTCTCTGTCTCGTGTCAGCAGCCATGTCTGAAGAGTAAGATTCTGCAAGCTTTCCCTCGTCAGTTCGTCGTAACTCGTGAGGAAACGGCGGACGTTGTCAGCCGTCGCGTCGGAGCTCATTACTTTGCAGTTACGTGCGACTATGTCAGCAACGCTGACATCGCGCCTTCTACCCACCTCCTCGAGGGTGGCCCATGACCCGGCGGTAAGTGCCCGCTCAACCTCGTGAAGACCCACACGAACAGTCACCGGTACAGCGCGGCCCCACCGTGTGACGTTGTCGTAGGGGTCGACGACTCGGAGTGTGCTGCCTTCGACCCCGACCACGACAAAACCGTGTTGCATGTGCTCGTGGCCGAAGTACGGAACCCACGGCAAGTCATACGCGTCACCCACGACGAGGACGCCTTGTCCCTGGGCGGTGAGGTCTCGCCACTCATTTACCGAGTCTGCGGCACCCCGGATGTCCCGCCATCGCAGACGACGCCCTGTGAAATGAGATAAGGACTCGTTTAGCGTTTTCGCGGGAAGCTCGACCGATAATCCGCCAGTCTCGTCTCCGACGAGTCGAAACGCCCAAGCATGTGCGAAAGGCGTTCTTACGTCGTCAACTCCGGCCTGCGTCAAGAGGACAGCGATATTGCCCGAAATACAATCCATGACGTCCGCGTCGATCAGGCCGATGCCTGGGAACAATGAATTTTCATAGTCCATACTTCCCCCCCCATGGAGCATGCACATAGTACGTTTCGAACGCCGTCATATTCAGCAGTCTTTGCGTCCGTACAAAGAAACTAACGTGAGTTGGAGTTAATGTCACGGGTTTAAGATGAACTCCGGACGAATCCCTACATCCCCGGAGTTGCGTCTTCCATGCGCGGAGAGGCCTCCCTCGGTTTTGATGTGGAGCTTTGCTGCAGTGTTACCACCGTGCTCAAAGGGCGGAACCGTGCCGTCTGCGGGCGGACTCGAGGCCGGCCAGGGTGCGTTCGGAGAAGGAAGCTCGACCGGCTGGGCCGTGACCCTGCGCCAACTGGTCAGACCAGTGTGTCCCCGTTGCGATGCGTCGCGCGCTCATCGGTGCGTTCGAACGGGCCGGCGCCGATAAACGCGGTCGCTTCCGCGTCGATGAGCTCCGCCGTGCGCCTGCTGGTGGTCGAGTCCCGAAACGCACGGGTCCACCCTGGCGGGGATGCCGATGACGCGCACGTGATCAAGCAGCTAAGGGCTGCTGGCAGCGTGGACCGTCACGTTCATGTCCACCACACCTCCCCGGGCAAGGAACCCTTATTGTGGGCGGCTGACCTGAGCGTGTGGGCTTTCAGACGGAACCTGGCCGTCGGGGACAAGCAATGGTTCGAACCCCTGCAGGGCATCTCAACGGTGCTGCACGTGGACGGAGCGGACGTGTCCGTTAAACGAAGCAACCCCCATCTGCCGCAGCCAAGTCCGGGGGTCCAGCAGACTGTCTCCCATGAATCCGGCCTTAGCCGGGGCAGAGGGCCCGCTGTTGCTTCTGCCACCAGTGTAGTGTTTGACGGCTCCGAAAGCGAAGCCCTGGCCCGGATACGGCGCATCGCCGGAGCGGCTGGGAAGAACGTTGAGCAGGAGGTGACACTTGCCGTGGCCACCAACGAGCCCCGCCGTCTTGTGGCGGCCGCGAACGCCTACCTGAAGCAGTCACGCCAGCCTGGTGCGCCAGGGCGGCCACGCACGGAAGAGGCCATTACCCAGGCAGCGGAGACCATCATGAAACCCGAAGGGTCTCAGAAGGTCAGGGCGGCGCTGGAGCAGCTGCGTCAGCAGCGCGCGGCCGCCGCGGAGAACCGCGCCGAGACAACGCCCCCGAAGCAGCAAAAAGACCACCGTCCCGGCTATCAGCGATAACCGGGACGATGGTCCCTATCCCTCCCTGTGACGGGAGAGGAACGAAGGGCCGGCAGAAGGTGGGAGGGTTGCCGGCCCTCCGAGACTATGGGCGCTGCGTCATGCCCGGTTCCTTCTCGTTAGGCGGGGAGGTCTTCGGTGACGTAGTCGGAGACCGACCAGGCACCGTTGCTGCGGGTCATTACGAGGAAGATGTTTCGCTTCCGCTGGTCCGCTTTCAGGTGCTTGCCGTCCGCGTCCCGCCACGTCCAGGTTGCGGCGAAGTTCCGGTACGCCACATCTTCCGTGTCCGTCCCTTCGTCCCCGTCAATCGGTACGCCCGGGCCGATGGTCGGCTCGGAGAACGCACCCAGAGGCCCCAGCTCCAACCACAACGCCTGTGATGAGTTGCGCTCCGGTTCCACCGTCCGCTTGGCAAGCTCCGGGGTCATCAGAGGCCGGGCACGGACCGCGGCCGCCGTCTCTGTCTTGTCCTTCGCGACGTCCCAGCGCGTGATGAGCTCCGCGAAGGCAGCAGCTACTTTGTCCGGGCGCGTCCGGTCCACCTCGAGCAGCTGCTTCACTGTGACGTCCATTGCCGCCGGTTTTGGTGTTGCCGTGGCGGACTCGGAAGCGGCAGGCTGTCCGCCGCTGCCCTGCCCGCAGGCGGTCAGTGGCAGCGCGACTGCCAGAACAATGACGGCCAGTGTCTTGGGGAGCCTCATAGAACGCCCTTGCCTTTCAGAATGGGTGTCGGGTCAATGGGTTTCACTTCGCCCAGCTTCGGATCCACGGCGCCCAGCCGGGGATCCACAGGGGCCCCTGCGTACATTTCGAAGTGCAGATGCCGGCCGGTGACGTTACCGGTGGCACCCTCCGTGCCCAGCGGAGTGCCGGCGGAAACGGTGTCACCTTCTTTGACGCGCAAGGACCCGGCCTCCATATGGGAGAACGTGGCCGTGAGTTTGCCATCCAGGCTCACTCCAGCCACCCAAGTCCCGCTGCTGCTTTGCATTTCGTGTGCAACGACGATTTTCATGTCCATCACGGCCACGACGGTGCCGGCCGCGCCGGGGGTGGAGAAGTCGATGCCGTAGTGGAAGTTCCCGCCGATGACCTGCGTCCCCGGAGGTGTGGGCCGCGGGCCGTAGCCGGACGTGAAAGTGGACCCGGGCAGCGGGTTGGACCATTTGCCTGTCAGAGCCCCGATTTCAACGCCGCTGGCCGGGCACGAATTGCCGTACTTCGTCTGGGCCGAGCCCATGATCTTGTCAACGTACGCGCGGGTCTCCGCGTATGGCGGGATCCCGTTGGAGGACTGCACCGCGCCGGGGCCGGCGTTGTAGCCTGCCAACGCCAGTTTGATGATGTCCTGGCCGGTGCTCTTGGACACCGGCAGCAGTTGCTTGACCAGTGCGCCCATGTACCGGCCCTGCGCGGCGATCGCGTGGGCAGGGTTGGTCACGTCGCCGCCCTCGCCGTAGCTCGCCCAGGTGCCGGGCATGAACTGTGCAAGGCCAGCGGCCCCAACCGGGGAGGTCACCTTAGGGTTCCAGCCACTTTCGGCCTCCAGCTGCGCGGCAAGGACGGGCGCCGGGACGCCGGCGACACCGGCGGCCTTAGAGACGAGGGGACCCCAACCGTTGGGGACTTCCTTCTCGCTGAAGGTTGTCCCGTTGACGCTGACGCACACGGCCGCCTGTGCCTGAGAGCCGCCGTTGCCGCCGACAGAGATCAGGGCGACGCCGACCAGGCCCAGGACGATCAGGACCGGAAGGAGAAGGAACAGGCCGACTTTACGCATCAGCAGACACCGTTTCGGCGCTCTCGGGAGCTGATTCGGCGGTTTCCTCGTCTACGAAGGCCGCGAAATCGGGGCTCTCAGCCGCCAGCTCAAGACCGGAACCGGTGGCGTCGTAGTGCCCCTGGTTGTCCATGCAGTTCTTGAAGGTCAGGCGCTGCGTGAAGGTCTCCATCGTCGGCCACAGCGCCCGGCTGAACCATTCGCTGAGTTCGAAGCTGGGCTTCTTGGACTTGGCCCGGTAGGCCGCTTTATGCGCCACCATCAGTGCCGTCAGCATCTCTACGGCGTCAGGGTGGCGGTACCAGCAGGCGGGGATCCAGCCGGCGGAATTGGACCAGTGCCGCAGGATCCTGTTCTGCAACCAGACCACAAAGCCGTCCAGTTCGGCCCACAGTTCCTTGCGCTGTTCCGGGTTCAGCTCTTCCCAGAACCACGGTCCGCCGGAAGGGTAGCTCGTCAGTTCCTCGAACAAACTCGCGGCCAGCTCTTCTACACTGTCCATCCGGTCCAGCAGGTCTGGAATGGCCTCTACGCCGGGTGCGTCGTTGGTCAGTTCACCGGTCCTGGCATCAACGCCTGCCGGGGCCGCAGCAGCGTCCTCAGGAGGCAGCCACGCTTCATCGGGCATGCTGTCCTCTTCGGGAATCGGATCCTCGCTCATGAGGCGGCCGCCAGATTCGCTTCAGCGGCCGTCTCGGCCGCTGCCGCCTGCGCGGCGCTCTCGGCCGAGATGCCTTCCTTCTCCAGGCACCACACACGAGAGGCCTTGAACTTTGCGCTGTCAGGCCGCTCCCACCACGGAACGACATTGACCACGGCTTCAATCTCGCGGTACATCAGCAGGACCTGGCCCTGGGGAAGTTTGCGGATCTCATCGACGCGCATCTTCTGATCAAGCTGCTTGGACTTGGAAATGTTCACCGAGGGGACGCCGTCCTTGCCGGTCGAAGATGACGTGGAGGTGTGCTCCACCCAGTGCCGGCCGATCAGATCGGAAATCTTCGTCAGGAACTTCACGTCGGAGATGCCACCGAAAATTGTCTTGGCGGCCGCGGAGTCGAAGATCGTTTCCGCGCCTTCTTCGCCCCACCGGTTCACCAGCTGGGAGTACGTCTGGACGAACACGGAGGTGTGAATGCCGTTGCCACCGCCCTCGCTCATCAGGGAAGGCAGCGACGGAAGGGCGCAGGTGTTCGCCGCCTCATCCAGGATTACAGACAAGGGCACGTCCAGTTTTCCGGATGCCATGGCGCCGGATTTACGGATGGCCGCCTGAACGAGCGATTCAACCAGGGCCGTGACAATTGGGGCCGTGGAAGCGTTCATTGAGACGCGGGTGAGGCAGTACAGGGTGTTCGGTGCGTCGGTGAAGGTGTTGATGTTGATGCCCGGGTCATCTGCCGTGGCGCACAGCATGGTGAGAACGTTCTCGTTCTTCATCGGTCCGGTGATCTTGCCGAGAGTGGTTTTGGTGTTGCCGATCGTGTCGGGGTTGTTCTGCCGGCACCATTCATCAAGGTTTCCCGCCCAGGTCTTCACCGTCGGGGACTTGGCCCGGAGGATGTTCGCCGGTTCGTGCTCGGAGAAGTTCTGTGTCCAGCGGAGCACGTCCCGCATCGAGCCGCCCTCCTTCAGGGCGGCGGCGTGCAGCAGTGCTTCGAGGATCATCACGCAACCGGAGTCGAAGTACCGGTCGGCCGAGGACGGGGCACCGGTCCGGGGCATGGCGTTCACCATGGCCGAGGCCCGCTCGGAGGCGATCTGCGGGTCACCGCAGCCGGCAACCATGTCCCAGCGGAGCTTGTCCGGGTACTGGCTCAGCCCGTCAAAGTCAGCGACGTAGACCTTGCCCAGGTCCTTCCGCACACCCACCGTGAGGCGCAGCACGTCCGGCCGCGTGCTGGTGGTGATCACAGCGCCGATAGCGTCAGCGACCATGCCGGCGACCATGTACGTGGTCTTTCCCCACTTGGGCGGGGCAACCGTGCAGGCGGTGTCTTCCAGCCGGATGGCGATCTCCTTACCGTCAAGGACGTAGACGGCAGGTGCGAGGGACGAGCCTTCCGCTCCCTCGATGCGCGTCTTGATGCCCTTGGCGGTGCTCATGCCCCGCTCCCCCGTCTTGGCCTTCTTGCGGCGGGCACGGAGCGCTTTGAGCCCGAATAAGGCCCCGATGTAGGACGCGATGAGCAGCACCACGAGGATGATCCAGACGGTAAGCGGCCAGCCCCACTGGTCGGCGGGGTGACCGTTCACCGCAACCGGAGAGGTAGCCCTGTCCGGTGCTATCAGCCCGATCAGCGAGCCAATCAGCGCTTTCCAGGTAGCCAGCCAATTAGAGAAGGGCAGGCCCGTCGTCCAGACCAGGGCAACGTGCCACAGCCCTGCGGACAGGATGGCCAGGACAATCAGTTCCCGTTCGGTCTTCTTGACCGTCGATCCGGACGGGTTGTGTTTTTCTATGGTGACGTTCTCGGTCATGGTCTTCCCCTCAAGCCACGTCCGCGTAAGCGGAATCGGTTTCTCGCAGTGCCGAGTCGGTGTCAGTCATCTCCACTTCCCAGGCGGAGCGGACGTGCTCAATTTCCACCTCAGGTGCGTCGGCACCGGATTTGAGGAGGTGGTGGCCATTGCGAAGGACCATGATGTCGTTCGCTGATTCCGGGTTCAGACCGAACGTCCTGACGCACCACTGGGCAGCCTCTGGCTTGTCCTGCCGGAAGATGTGCACCGTCTGTGCCTCTTCGATCACTGCCATGCCCGGGGATCCCGCCGGGACGTCAGTAGCGCCTTTGTGGATGTTGTAGATGTTCGACAGGCCCAGGCCACGGGAAAGCTTGATGTTGGATCGCTGCTGAACGGCCAGCGGACCGCCCAGGATGTGGCCGGCCTCTTCGTTGATCACGTTGGTCCGGATGCCCCGATATTCGGGGCGGCGAACCGTGCCCAGCAGCCACAGGTTTGCCAAGCCCATCACCATGGGAATGGCCGGTCCGGTATCCGGCAACTGGGAAATATCGAACGAAGTCAGCGTCTTATTGAGGCGGACGTCCTTGGAGGTCTCGCCGTCGAAGATCGACCCATATGTTTCCAGCAGCTCATTGAAGCAGAACCTCATCGAGATCCCCGCTTCGTGGAGCCGTTCGAGTGTCGCGGCGCTCATGCCGGCCAGGCTGGCGTCGGTCGGGTCGATGACGCCAAGAAGATCGTGCAGATCGGCGGTGGTTGGGGTCCTTGACCCCTCGAAGTTCCGCATCATGGTCCGGTAGCCCAGGCGCAGCGCTTTCCGCTCCCATTCATCCGGGCCGTTTCCCTCCCGGATCAGGGCCGGAATGGTGTTCAGGTAGACGAGCTGGTTGTTCAACCCATCATCATTCACGCCCGAAATGGCAGGGTCCATGATGTTGAAAATGACCCCGTCACCGTCCATGCGGAACCTGATGTGGTCACCTTCGAATTCCCGCACGATGGATGAATACTCACCCTCGCCCTTTTCGGTCTTCTTATCGAAGACCACTGCCCGGCGGTGCCGCAGGATCAACGGACGGATCACGTACACCGTTTTGGTGTACGCGGACTTACCGGCTCCCACGTCTCCGACAACCAGGACATTCGTTGAGGTGATCCGGCGCGGAGTGGAGTTGTAATCGGTGAACGGGTCCTTGCTGATGGCCGTCTGCGAGAGCACGTCCCTGCCTGCAGCGACTCCTTCAACACCCGTAGGTGCCGCGATCAGGGCCGTGTTGAGGATTTCCGCTTGCCGCGTTGTCGTCGGAGCGCCCTGGAACGCAGGAGCATAAAACCCGTTCTTGGCCTTACGCTCGTTCACCCTTAACCGGGTGCCCTGCTCCGTGTACGGAGGCCACTCCCCCGACTCCAGAAGTCGAGCCTCTTCGATGACCGGGGCGGAAAACGTCCTGACGATGCCGCCCACGATCGGCACCCTCTGGATCCATGAGCCCTTCGCGTCCGGATCATCGATGATGACCTTCTGTTCCGCTTCCGGAATCAGGGGAAATCCCAGCTCGCGGGGTTCGGTGATGGCTTCCTTGCTAAGTTCTTCGACCGCGCCCATTAGGCCACCTTCTCTTCCTTCTCGCCACGTCCTGCAAGCTGGTTCATCATCTTGGCTCCAAGCGTCGGTGTCGCCGGGCGGGTGCCCCTGTAGATGGGCCACGTGGTCCCGGCGGCCGCGGATTGGTAGGTGTCCAGCCACTCAAGTTTCTGGATCCCGGCCGACGTTCCCGCCGTCTCTTCCAGGCGGCGGGCGGCCTCTGTCAGGCCTGCCTGCGTCTGGGCGGAAATGGTGATGAAGCCAACCCAGTTCACGCCGTGCTGGCCGGTCCCCGGCATCAAGTCAGCACCGCGTGCCCTTGCGGACTTCAGGTTCACATCCGTTGCCGGATCGACCAGCTGGCCCTTCTTCTGTTTAGCGATCACCGCGGCCATGTCCCGCACAACGTCCTTTGACGCCAACTGACGTGCCTGCTCAGCTGGGACAGTTTCCAGCTGAAAGCTCAACGTCCGTGCCCCGGAGCCCGCATTGTGAAGCAACGACAGCAGCCAGTACGGGGTCCGTTCCCCCGTCTCCATGTTCTCGGCGCTGATCATGGCCGTCCGGTGACCCCATACGACCTCTTCACCGGTAATCGGATTGGTTCCTTTGACCCATGTGGAGTTCCACTGGTCCTGCGACGGAAGGCCCATCTGATCAGCCTTGACGCCCGAAACCATCAACGGCGGCCGCGACGGATTCTGCTGGTGCAGCATCATGGCCACCACCGCGCGGGCGGTCAACGGCCGTACCTGCCCCAGCTTCGCAGCACGCAACGAGCGGGCAAGGGAAGAGATCTCAGCGGCCATCAACAGCCGCCACCCGTCCCTGCCCGCCCCGTACCGGGCGGCAGTGGCATAGAAATCCGGAGTCAACGGCCACCGCCCGACAACGAGGTGACGCTGCACGAACGTATCCCGACCAGTCCGCTCAAGAACCTCCTGGTAAGAGCGAACAGCTTTAGGGTGCGCATCTGCGGCCAGATGATCCTCAACCCAGGCCTCATTCAGGGCCAGATCGGGAGGAAGGACACGCGTGATGGACTGGACTCCGCTGACGAGTTTCGATGCCGGGGCGAACCCCGCCAGCATCGAACCAAAGCCACTCTGGGCCTGATCCTGCTTGCGCTGGGATTCGGCTCCACGCAGCTGCCCGGAAACTTCGAACGCCACTGACAGATACGGGTCCTCACCGATCGGGGCATGCCAGGCAATCCCGGGCTTTCCGGTACGGGCATCAAGCCAGCCCATCCCGTCGGCCCCGTCAGGACGGGACCGGACAGCGGCCATGATCCTGGCCTTTTCCTCTTTGCTCGTGGCCAAGTCCGCCAGAGCGCTGGCCTCTTCCCAAGCAGCTGCGCTGTAAGGGATGAACCGGTCAGTGCCGGCCTTCTGACGTTCCTTCCAGCGCGCTCGGCGCTTGCGCCGCTCCCAATATGACCCGCGGTGCGTCGAGGCCGTCACCAGGTACACGACCACGCCGGAAAGCACGCCAACTATCAGGCCCGGCCAGCCAGTGAACATCATGCCGAAGAAGCCGACAAATACGCACCCGGCCAAACCAACCAGCTGGGTCTTGGATTTAATGCCACCAAAGAAACTCCGGTGCCCCGATTCCCCACCAATGAATCGTGTCGCCATCGTCTTATCCCCCGTACCGTTCCGTTTCGTCGTCCATGCCACCGGCCGCGTACTCTCCGCCAGCTGCGCCGAGACGTGCCGCCCCTTCGCCTACTTCCTTGGCCTTCTCCGCAGCCGCCATAGCGCCCGCGGCCAGCAAGGTAGGAACACCAATTGCAGCGCCAACACCGGTTGATGACTCAGCCGCCCCAGCGGCAGCCATGCCCTCAGCCCCTCCAGCGGCAGCGCCGCCGGCACCTGCACCAGCTGGCGCACCAGCACCAGCACCACCGGGTTTGGGAAGGCCACCACCGCCCGCTCCCTCAGCTGCAGGCGTGCCCGCAGTTCCGCCCGGGGTGGACCCGGCATCAGCCTGGGAACCGCCGTTCAGCTCGCGGAGCTTACGGACAAGAGAACCCTCGTCCGGGGTCGCTGCCTGATCCTGGGATCCTTGGCTAGTCGACGCTGAATCGCCGCCGGACGAGTCGCTGCCAGCGGAGCCGCCGCGGTTCATGTCTTTCACGTCCCGCATACTCTGAGGCCCGTACTCCTTTTGAGGAGGCGACAAGGAAGGGCCGTTCTGGCCACCGGCCCCCGAAGGGATAACCGGGGCGAACTTCATCAGCATCATCGGCGCCAGCCCGGCGATCATCAGCGCGATAAAGGACGCGATGATGTTCATCAGCGTCCCCAGCCCGTCGCTCCACTTCATCCACGACGCCGACGCGGCAATCATGTTGTAAGCAATGCCCAGCATGAAGAACAGCAGCGGATGGCAGGCAAGAATCCCGAACCACAGAAGCGGGATCTTGCGGCCGAACGAACCGTGTTTGGCCGACGTGAACCAGACCATGCCCAGCGGTGCCATAACCCCGGAGAAGTACAAGGTCACCAGCATCACGGCCAGCATGATCACGACCACGAACAAGCCGATGATCATGCAGACCATCAGCAAAATACCCACGATCACGCCCCCCGGTATGGCAGCCGCATCGGTTTTGAGCATCGAATCCATCGTCGTCAGCATCCGCTCAGACGAGGAAACGATCCCCCAGGAAATGAGACTGTCCGACAAGGAACCCAGAGTCTTCACCGTCATGACCCCGATGAGGGGCCCAAAAAGAGCGCCGCCGAAGAACAGCGCAGTTTTCGTCGTCAGGACCTCCGCGAACTCCTGACCGGAGAGAGTCCCCCGCGCAACCGCGACGAACTGGAACAGCAGCAGGAAACCCCACACCACGATCGACAAGGCAAAACTGATCGCGTAGGCCTTGATAAACCAATCGGCAGTAAGGTCCGGTTCCGTTGCCTGGGCCAGTGCCGGCAGCAGGTCCTTCGCCAGGCCCTGCGCGCCCGCGCGGGTCGCAGCGAATATTGCCCCCAACGGATCAGCAGCGAAATTCACCGCACCGCTAATAGCATCACCAGCAGGCTTTGCAGCCTTCGCAACTCCAACGGCAGCATCAATCAAACCGCCTACTAGCCCACCGGGACCCGGCTTGTCTTCCATCGGAATCAGCATGAACATGGATCAGCACCCCCCAGAAAACGCGGAACCACTTGCAAAGAGCTCATCAAGAGTCCGCTCGGTTCCATCGCTGCGGACCTTCCAAACACTGTCTTCCCAGACCAGCGTGACCGTGGAAGCGATCTTCTGGTCGGTGGGCTTGCCGTTACGAACCTCAGCTCCTCCGACAGTGACGCGCACCATGTCGGGAGTTGACTCTTCGACTACATACCTGCCGTCAGCGAAGTTCAGTGACCCGGAGGTAACCCCGGGCAGCGGCTTGGCTGCCGCCAAGTTCGCTCCCAGGTTCGCGACTGTACCTGTTGCACCCTGCGCAAGGATGGCTGCCGATACGGTAGTCCCATCGCTGGCATTGGGCCGGGGATACTGAGCAATCCATCGCAGGACGGCCGCGGCAAAACCTACTGCGCCTGCTTGGTTATGCGGTGCTTCTTTCTGGGCCTTCAAGAGACCGGCCGCGTCGTTGGACGCGCCCGCAAGACAGCCATTTGGTACCGCCGTAGTGTCGCTGGTAGGAGCCGCGGTGCTGGTCGGTCCGCTCGGCTGAGGCTTGGCCTGGTACCAGGCGCTCACACCGCCAACCAAGGCGATTACCACCGCGGCACCTACAACGAGCCATGCCCAGCGCGGGAACCCGCGCCGGGCAGTGGCAGTCGAGCTGCGGCGGACCATTAGCCCGCCACCGCGAGGACCGCGCCGATAATAATGGCGAATCCAGACAAGCAGGCCAGCCCGATGCCCGCGCCCGCCGCCTTCTTCTTACCCTCAGCATGGGCGTGAGGGTTGTTCGCGTCGGCCTTGGCCATGGCCACCAAACCGATAATCAGGTAAGCGCCGGCAATGATGATGCCGATACCCCAGCCAACAGCAAAGAGACGCTGCCACCATTCGGTGAACTTCCCACCCAGGGAAGTGAAGTCAGGGACACCGGGAAACGGGTTAGCGATCATCGGCACAGGCCCGGCCTGGACGATGGTGGAAGGGTCAACGCTTGTCGACAGTTCTGCAAGGGTGGAAAGAATGACGCTCATCGGTTCTGATCCTTTTCAAAGACGTTCTGGTTGGTTTGGGCGACAACGCCAGCTGCGATAGCGGTCAAGGCCTGGCGGGTAGCCGGCGCCAGCTTGTCGAGCGTGAGCGCACCGCGCTCCGCAACGTGGGCGTCATAGGGGACGGAGTAGATGTGATCTTCCGCGATGCCCTTGTCCATGAACTGCTTCTTCAACCGCGACGGCTTAAACTCGGGACGGCCATCGGACATCATCACCACAATGGCCGTCCGCGCCAGCCGGGCAGCCTCTGCGCCCTGGTGCTCCAGGAACTCCAACAGCTCAAGAGCCTCAGACACGGCATCCTGAGCCAACATCGTCGGGATAACCAGGACATCGGCTACCTCCACGGCAGCGCCGAACGGACCCGAGCTGTACTGGTTACCCGTGTCCATCACACGGATGGTGAAATGCTCATCCACGATCGAGGACACATCGAGCACGTTCTCCCGGGTCAGCGGCGGCCGCCACTTGGGCGTGGAACCGATCACTGACGCGAAGCTTGTCTGCGTCACCGTGTAGCCCCGCAACTGCGACTGGGTACGGACGTTGGAGATATTCGCGACCAACTCGCCCATTCCCAGTTGGGGATCGCCCTCCGCCCGATAAGCCAGCTGGCCCTTATCATCCGAAGTTTCAAGGATGGCCACGGACCCGCCACGGATCGCAGCTAACACCCCGCCAAGCAGGATCGAAAGCGGCGTCTTACCGGCAGTGCCCTTCTTATTCGCTACCAACAGCCCAACAGCGCGGGTCCACGTTGACTGGCGGATCAGATCCTCAAAGCGGCCCTGCGACGCGGCAAGTTCCCGCGCCTCCAGTTCCTTTGCCGACGGAGCAAGGTTGAACAGACCGCCGAAGAGCTGGTTCAGGAACCCCTTGAACCCGTCCATGGCAGGAGCGACAGGCTCAGCATCCTCATCAACCTCCGCGTCAGGCTTAGCGATCGGTGCTGTTGTCTTTGATCGAACAACAGGAGCGGCGTCCTTCTTGATTGCCTGGACGGGAGCTACGGTCTCAACCTCATCCGGCTCAACAAACGGATCCGCAGGTTCCTCGAAAGCTTCCGTGGCGACCGGCGCCGGTTCGGGCCGCTCTTCTGTTTCTACATACATGTCCGAGCGCCGAGCGCCCGGAAAATTCAACTCTGTCATTGGAAAGGTCCCACCTTCCTAGTTCCCCAAAACAAGACCCAAACGAGGCCCTGCACCTTACAAACACAGCTGCCTCCACCCGTACCAGCAGGCACAGACAAAATATCCACCGAATGGAACAGCCGGGGCCGATTGTCCCGGACTCGACAAACTTTTGCATGTCAAGTCACACCTTCGTGGCGGGTTTCACACGCCAGTGACCAAATACGTCAACTGAACCCACCTCCAACCTTAGCGCATACTTTAACTATGCACTAAGGTCTAATCATGATCACCGTGAATAAGTTGCGGCATGATAGAACCCATGCCCCGCTACGTCCGACCCAACGTGTCCGCCTCTTTGGAGGCAGCCATTGACGCGTTCGGCGGCAACCATGCCAAGGTTGCCGTCCTCGGCTTCCTGGCAGAGCATGGTCCAGCCACGGCCGCCGAAGTCGCAGAAGGAACTGGGCTCGGGCGGCCCACCGTGAAGGCCCACCTGTACCAACTCGCGGACACAGGGGCCGTAACCGCAGACCCCCCGAAGAGCCTCCGCGTAGAGGACAGGGTGGGCAAGAGAGTCCGGTACGCGGTTGTACGCGAGGAGATCGTCAAGCACTACGAAGCCCTTGGCCGCGCCTTAAAGATTGCCGAGTAGTTCCCGCACGCCGTAAGTGCATGGTTAAACTGCGCGCCGCTGGCGTGTCGCTCTCAGCTTCCGTCTACGTACATCATTAGATTTAGGGCATGGCTGACCGACTCCCTTGGGGTACCCGGAAAGAACCCGTCCGTCTTGGATGGGCGATTGAACGAGCGCGCAAGAAGCGCCTCGATGCCCTGGCGCAGAGGGCCGGCGTCTCCAGCGCCGTGTTCCTGGAAGCCATGATCGACCATGTAGAGGCTGAAGTAACCTCCGACGGGCTGCCGTCCTGGTGGTCCCAAGAAAAGGGAGTCCTGCCCATCACCGCTGCTTAAAGGCTGAAGGCCCGCACTAGGCGGGCCTTCAAAAGTATGTCGTTCAGATCGAGTTCTTGGCGGGACGCAGATCTGAACTTTCAAAACACCTACTAAGTAGGTGGGTATTTCTATGCCCTCCTACAGGAGGAACTTCTGTGCCCCATGCTACCTGAATCCCATTGCGCGTCAACGGCTACACCTCAGTGTGTTGCCCGTCAAGTCACAGCAGACGATGGCCCGCAGCGGTTGCTTCTGACCCCCGAGAACGTGTCCGCACTCGGTGCCGCCCTTCCGTCGACTGCCGAAGCGGAGCCCTCCTCCCCCGCTACCCCCAGGAAGAGCCGAAAAGGCCGCAAGGGCAAGCACAAGCCTAGGCGCGTCAGGAAGGCCAATGAGCGAAGCAACCGGGCCGTCTGGTCCGTCATCCCAGCCGGACACAGACCCGCCCGGCACGTCATTCGGTGGCTGCGCAGCTTCCAAGACATTCCGGCGTTCCAGCTGGCCCGCAAGGACCTGAAGGCCAACATCTGGCGGTTCGCCAACGCGCTGGCTCAGTGCCCGGGTTTTGACCCTGCGAGCATGACGATCATGCCCGTCTGGCAGCGGCTCCAGGAACGCTTTGGGTTTCCACCGAAAAGCATCTCCAACTACTTCCGCCGGCTGCGGGATTGGGGTGCCCTGGCGGTCGTGGCCACGGGGCGCACAGCCGAGTTCACTCCGAAATCCAGCGGGCGTACAGAGAATGAAGCTGCCATCTACGTGCTGCTCGAAAAGGTCGAAGAAAAGGATGTGGAAAAAAGTAGCGTACCGGTGCCCACTAGGGCAGTTAATAACCCCCCGCACGCGCGGGCGGGCGAAGATTCAAAGATTCACATGGAAGCGGCTCCGCCGCTCACTTCTTCCAAGCGCGCCGCACAGCGGCGCGAAGTCAATCACCAACTGCTCAATCGGAAAGACCCATTCTGGGATCCGAACACGACGACAAACGCCAGGAACAAGCGTGAGCGACGCGAGGCTGAGCGTCTAGCCTCGCTGGAGCTCCAATTCAGGTCTTTTCCGCTGCAACGCATCTCGACAGCCCACGTTGCCGCCATCTGCCGGCCGTTCCTCCGGGCAGGTTGGACGGTCAAAGACCTGAAACACGCCATTGACTGGCGGCCGAACACTGACGCCAGGTACCACCACGACGGTGCAACCGGCGTCGACAACGTTGGCGCGTGGCTCAAACACCGCCTCAGCAAATGGGTCCGTCCGGACGGAGGGTTCTACCGCTCCCCCAGCCAGAAACAGGCAGCTGAGCAAGCCCAGCGCGTCGCTGAACGACGCGCAGCTGATGAGCGCCGCGAACGCGACCGCGCCGAAAGGGCCACCTACTCCCCGCCGCCCATCGGATGGCGGGAGCGAGTCGCCCTGGCACAGGAAGCCAAAGGAGCGTGAAAGGTCAGCCGGAAGGCCCCGTCGAAAGCCCAACCGACCCCCGGGGTGGCTCACCGGGCGGAGCTGCCCCCCGCGGAGCGTTCCTTGGCCTTGGAGAAGGGGGCGTTTCCCTTGCGCACGACTAGCCCTATCCAATATATCCACAAGATATATTGCCTCTCTTGGATACATAGGATAGGTTGGATACAAATGTTATCCATTATATCCACTCGACCCAAAGGGGAAGTTGGATATAATGGAACTAATAGACAGATTGGAACCATTTTATGAGTGCAACCATCTATGCCGTCATCAACCAGAAGGGCGGGGTAGGAAAAACCACTGAGACCATCAACCTGGCGCGCGTGGCCAGTAACGACCTGAGGCGAACGCTGGTCATAGACGCGGACGCACAAGGCAGTCTTACCGGTATTCTGGCCGCCGATGAGGTGGCGCGCGACCAGCTCTCATTCGCAGATGTCCTGGTGGGGGAGAGCATCAAGGACGTGGCCGTGCCGGGTATCTGGTCATCACTGAGCGTTCTCCCAGGCAACCGGAATACCGACAAGGCAACGAAGCAGCTCGCGACAGAACACGGACGCGAATACCGCCTGCGGGAAGCCGTTGAGAAGGTCAGGGACGACTACGACCTGATACTCATTGACTGCGCTCCAAGCCTGGACCTTCACACAGTTAACGCTCTCACTGCCGCTGACCGAGCCGTTGTCATGACACAACCCGGCAAGTTCTCCCTGGACGGCTTGGGGGAGCTGCAGCAGAGCTTTGACAGTGTTCAGAAGTACTACAACCCGCTCCTCACCGTCGCGGGCATCGTGGTCAACGGCATGCGGAACACCGTGGGTCACCGAACCTGGATCAGCGACCTCGAAAGCAGCACACCTTGGCCAGTCATCGGCCCCAATGTCCCCATGCGAAGCCTCATCCAAGACGCGCAGGAAGCCGCCTACGGTCTTGATCAGTGGAACGTTGAACCCAAGCTTGGCCGGGAAACCTACGAGATGTACGCGAGACACTACGCGGCCCTGGAGAAACTGGACCTCCGTAGCCACCTCGAATCCGTGTTCCCCAAACATGACTTCAGCGAAATGAAAGGACTCTAGACCATGCCAGCCCGCCCGGCCCCGAAACGCAGCAGTTTCGGCGCAACCCACCCCATAGAACACATCGAGGACACGCCGGCTGCTGTGCGCCCCGCTGCAGCAGAGCAGCCAAAACGCTCCGCCAGAGGCACCGAGGAAGCAGTTGCAGCACCCGCCGCGGAGACGCCTGACTCCCGCCGGAGGCCCGGCCCGGCCCCGTCTGGAAGGGTCAAGAAGAAGGCTGCAGTGTGGGCTGATGAGGAAGTGATTGAAAGGATACGCGGCGCGTGGTTCCACACTCCAACAACGTCAGGAGAAAGGGAACTCTCATTCTCTGACTTCCTGCTTCAGGCAGCGCTTACCCGCGCTGCCGAGCGTGAAAAGGCCTATAACAAGGGTAAGGAGTTCCCGCCGGCGCCAGCGGGAAGCATAGGAGTAGGCCGCAAAGCCTAGCCGTTCCAAAGTATCCATTGTATCCAATAGATATAGCGTCTACAGATTTCCTTTGCCCAAGGGAAAAACCAGCAAAGGCCGGCACCTACGTCGCCAACAGTTTTCCTGGTGCGGTTGGCCGACGCGTCGAAGGTATGAAATCACTAACACTCCAACACACTGGGCATTCAGGCTTAGCGCCGGATCTCGGGCGTCCGTCCCCCAATCCCCGGAAAGCGGCTGTCAGCGTGTCTGATGTTTTCGCCCTTTTCGCTTTGGGGCTTCGGAGGGCTCCTCGTCCCGGGCGTATCCCTCAACGGCGATCGTCTCGATTTCTGGACCCCTCAGAATGACCGTGCGCAGCGTCGTCGCTGCGAGTGCAGTGGGATTCTCCGAGTCGGCGTGAAGGATCGGGGCGTGTAGGACCAATTCCCGGTCGGCGAGCTCGTGTTCAGTGCTGAAGGCTAGAACGGGGCCAACCCAGACGCCTCCCGATTTCATTTGGACTCGTGCCACCGAAATATGGCCGTTTGGTACGCGGGATTGAAGTACTTCTGTCCAGAGGGAATGTGAGGAGGTTACTCCCGGTGAAAGCCACGTGAACCTTGCTTTGATCCGGTTGAGCACGCCGTGGAGTTTCACCCAGATGTGTACGAAAAGGAAGCTGGTTACCAGGTAGACAGCCAGGCTGGCGGTGAGCTGCCGAGCGTGCGCGCCAAGGTACTGAGGGTCTCGTTTGAGGAGGGCTGCGACGTCGGGAGGGTCTTCAGGACTCAGGATGTAGAGCCAGAACAAGAACGCCAAGGCCCCTGCGAAGACACCGATTACGACAGAGGCGACGACTGCCCGGCTGGCCTCGTAGAAGGCTGATTCCTTAGTCCGTGTATAACGTCGTCCCCGGACAAGCTCGTAGTAGAAACCGGGTGCGACGGCCAGTATGAATACTAGGACGCTAAAGGCCGAAGTTGGCACTAGTCGTTGTCAGTGCCCGTCAACGTGCTCGTGTCGCTTGTGCTGGTCAGGTTGGCGATGATGTCCGCTACCGTCTGGTTTGACACCGTCTCTTTATGGGATGAGACGGTGGAGAAGCCCTTTTCGATGACGTCGAAAGTGGGGGCAGGGCGTGTCTCTTCGTCGGCCATTTCGGTGGGTCCTTCCTGGCAAGCTTGGGCGGAGTTTCCGCCTGCCGACAATTCTACTGGGACGTGCGACTCAAACTCCGTTCTCAATCGCTGAAGCCACGGCGGCACCAGCAGCGGAGGGACGTGTCTAGCTAGGCCTTTCCATCACTCGACGCTTGCCTAAGCGCGGCAAGATACTCGTGAGCCTGTTCGCGGTCGCTGCTCTTCTCCTGGTCCGAAAGTGCATCGTACGGTGTCGCGATCTGCCGTTCCCATCTTTCAACCAGGTGGGCTGGGATCAGCAGGCTCCCATCCTCAAGAACGGTGCACTGTTCGTGGAGGTACTTCTGCCAGTGAGCCCAACGCTCGTGTTCGACCGCGGCGGTGGCTTCCAAAGCCGCTGATGTGGCCAGGAAATCCTGCGACTCGTGGGGCATCAAATTCTTCTCTGCTTTACAAGCTTCCAGTAGTGCTCTCCGAGAACTGTCAACTCGCAGGCCTTGCTTTCCATAGCGGCAAAGTACATGTGTCGGGCATCGACCGGGCGGACTAGATTGACCTTGACGTATTTCTGAAGCACTGCAAGCGTGGCGTTGTTCGCTGGATCTGGGTCAGGGATCGCGGGATCGGCAAGCTGTTCCGCGGAGCGAACCGGTTCATAGGAAGGGTCCAGTGGAAGTTGGTAGTCCGGGGACGGAAAGATCGTGGTGAGCTGTTGCAGCTCTGTCAGTGCGATAGGGGGCTCGGTGCGTCGCAATGAGACGAAGGTTTTCACGTTCGTTTTGAAGACGGGGCGCTGCTGCCACGGGCCTAGGGACTGATCGACGTGCGCATACACGCTACCCGGGGTGATGTCTCCAACCAGGTTCGCTGCGGCGCCGTTAAGAGCATCGACAAGAAGGTTCGTGAAAACCCCTGACCCGTCGGACGCCAACGCGTATTGCTCAGCGGTCGAGGCCGAAAGGATAGTTATCCCGTCCCGGATGTCCGCCTGGTGTGCGCCAGCCGCGGCGTTCGCCACTGCACCGCTATGACAGCTGTCAAGGATGATGACTTTGTTCGTCGCGGGAGACTGGTTCGCGAATGCCATGACTTCATTCAGGGAAAGGCCGTCATCACCGGTTCGTGCATCACTGGCGCAGAGGAACCCGCCGGTGTCCTCAAGGTAGCCATGGCCCGAGAAATAGAAGAGAGCGATCTCAGCATCACCACTGAATAGCTCCCGCACCGCCGCCTTCAACTCGGTACGATCAACCGTCGCGGTCGGCCCGGTGCTGGAAAGCAGCTTCGGATTGGCGAAGTTCAACGTGCCGTCGGAATGGCGTTCCAAGACGGAGTTGACGGCGTAAGCGTCGTTTACGCATCCGTGAAGCGGTTTGATGTGCTCGTAATAGTCAACGCCAACGATGAGCGCTTTGCGCATGCCCACTTATAGCGAGTCGATGAAGGTGCTGATGTTCGCGTCGCTCCATGCAGATGTGCTGACCCCCGCGATGGTGGTCCGGTCGGCAGAGTAGGCCCAGATCCCCTGGACAGGCTTGCCCTCTTCTTTCGCGCAGGCAATCTCCCACTTTTGACCCGACGATGTCAGCGAGTTCTTGCTTGCCAGGACAATCACTCCATCGGACCGCTTGATACGCGTGCGTACCTTGTCCTGCCAGTTCGCGTCATATGCCTCTTTCACCGACATATCGATGAACTCATAAGGCGCACGAGGCGACAGTGACTGCCCCTTCAGGAAATCACGCTGCCGTTCATCCTCAATCGCAAATGCGACGAAAACTACCTTCGTACCAGCCATGTCGATCTCCTCGTCAAGTAGGTCACTAACTCACGGCTCATCATAGCCAGCAGGTCCGACAAATGTGCCCGTCACGGATTGCCCGTCGTCAGATTCGGATTCCACATGCGGCGGTCCCGCCTGATTTCGAGGCCGGATTCCTCGACTTGTTGACGTCCACGGTCCGGTTGGGGTCGTGGGCTCTATGCAGGAGTGTCCTCTGGTGGCTACGCAACAGTCGACGTGTTCCTGAGCTCGCCAGGCCCGCACGACGACTGTTGCTTAGTCCTTAGCGCCGGATCTCGGGCGTCTGTCCCTCGATCCCCGACTCCGGGAAGGTGTACATGTCCTGGACTCCGGTGAAAGACGAGGCCTGACAGCCCACTGTCCATGGGCCGCCAGCACCCTTCGGGGACTGACGGTGGCCACCGCGCACCAACAACGCCAGTTAGAACGTTAGCGTCCGGATATTTCGCTAATTCAGAAGCCACCCCTGTTAGGCGTCGCCCGGCTCAAGAGCAGGGTCTTACGAGACCCCCGGCGACCAGCGGGCCACCGGGGCTGGGGGCAGCGGGCCGCGATTCTGAGACGCCGCTTAAAATGTTGAAAAGTAGTAGTAGGAGTAGTAGCGTTACTACTCCTACTACTTTTCATGGAGGAGACGCCGTGACGTCGAGTGTGAAAGATCGCGTGTTTGCCGCCGCCGAGCAGATTAGCGCCGAGCGCCGACCGACCGTCTCCACGGTCCGTGCCGCCGCGGGCGTCAGTAACGCGGACGCTACCCGCTACCTCAAGGAATGGAACGAGCAGAAGCTCGCCGCCGGGGGACAGGTCGCCGCGACACCGCCGGCCCTGCTCGAACAGGCAACCCGGCTCGCCGCTGCCTGCTGGGCCGAGGCGTCCACCTTGGCGGCCGAACGGCATAGCGCCGTAGAGACGGCCTGGGCGCAGGAACGCAAGGACAAAGACCTGGAAATCTCCGAGCTGGTGGCGGACCTGGACAAGGCTGCAGCGGAGAAGGAATCCGCGGCCGCCGAATATCAGGCCCGCGTCACCGCCCTGGAGTCGCAGGCGAAGGCTTTGGAGCAGCAGCTGGCCGCGCTGGGCTCTGAGTTGGAAGACTCACGTACGGCAGAACGTGCTGCTGCCGGCGCGGCGGCAGAGGCGGAGAAGAAGCTCGCCAGTGCCGAGGCACGCAGCACGACCCTGGAGAAGGTACACAACGCCTTGCTGCAACGCGTCGCGCCGGAGGCAAAGGCCCCCGGTGCTTAAGAGAAGAACAAATGCTTCTCGCCGTACTTCACCAAAACCGAACAGGTGGCCCGGGTGCAGGGCGCGCCAGGAGCAGGCCGACCAGTAACGGCGGTTTCCGAGCATAAGAGCTTCAGGTGTCGTTTTCAGAAGTCATCTGCACAGGCGCCCGCGGAACTCCGGGGTAGTGCAGACGAGTATGGACATTGAAATGTCAGAAGTGCCCTGCACGGAACTGCATTCTGCTCAAGAGTCCTCTGCACCAACCATCACTTTTCAGAAGTCGCCTGCACCAACCAGCAGGAACTACTTCTTTGAAGCCTCAGCAGTACCTGCGGCCGGGACCCACCGGTAGAGCGTCGGCACGGAGACTCCTAGGGTGTCGGCGACCTCCCGGGGCGGTGTTCCTTGCTTGAGCAGCTTTCGGGCTGAGCGGATCTTGGCATCCGTCATGATGCGTTTGCGGCCACCGACCCGTCCTTGTTCCCGCGCGGCCTGAAGTCCGGCCTGCGTACGTTCGACCATGAGTTCCCGTTCCATCTGGGCCAGGGAAGCCATGACGTTAAAAAAGAAGCGTCCAGAGACCGTGGTGGTGTCGATCGCATCGGTGAGGCTGACGAATCCTACGCCGCGGTCGTTCAGTCCGCCGGCGAAATCCAGGAGGTCTTTCACGCTCCGACCCAGGCGGTCCAGCTTCCACACCACCAGAGTGTCGCCTTCGCGCAGGTTGTCCAGCGCTTGGTCGAGGCCAGGGCGTTGGGACTTGGTGCCGCTGATCGTGTCTTTGTAGATCTTGTCGCATCCGGCCTTCTGTAGGGCGTCGCGCTGCAGGTCCAGGTTCTGGTCCCGGGTGGAAACCCGGGCGTAGCCGATGCGGTGCGTGGTCATGGGGGTGTTCTCTTCTCAAAACTCGGTTCGTGGTCTTATTTCGACTCTACCGATTCGAGAACTATTTGTGAGAACCGGGGTGCGGGCTGCCGTTTTTCTTCGTCGAGCCCATTTTCCGCGGCAGGACGTCGCGCCACACCGATGAGCGCTCGACCCGGGATTCTCGATTCGTAGCTTTCTCGGAATCCTTCCTTTGTAAGAGCCAGAAGGGCCGCCGACCGGGAGAACGGCGGCCCTTCAACAAGGGGCCGAATTCCGCGCTGCTACAGAAACCGGCTCATAGGGCCAAGCACCGCGACTGCTTCAGGGACGGTTCACCAGGACGCTGGCCGCCGGCGCAACTATTTGACTTGAAAAACGCCTCCAAATATGATCTTTTCATCGCCCCGATGCTTTCCCCCAATAGCATCGGGGCGATCAATTTTTTCTCGAAGAGCAGCCCATCCAGGCCCCTCGGGTCAGCCTGAACCTGCAGGCAGGTCACGCTGGTGCCCGGTAGGCGATCAGAGGCAAATCAATGGGAAGGGGCGGCGCACAGCCGGGCAGGGATTCCTGCACCAACGTGAGATTCCTAAACGAGCAGACCGTCAGTATGCTTATCATGTTGGTTTGGGAGTTTCGGAGGGGACGCTGGCCCCTGGTGCGTTTTCAAGCGAACAAAGGTGGTGGATGTTATGAGTATCCAGCCAAAGGACTTTCCGCTGATCGACGCGGAATGTGTCCCTCAACTGCAGCTGCAGGCCTTGGAAATCATTGATGAAATCCTCAGCGGTACTGATCCGGCAGAGGAAAGCGTCCGGAGGTCATTAGGTGGGCATGTCGCCCGCTGGCCCGGCCAGCCGGAACGTGCTCTGCTGATGCATATGATGACCGTCCGGCGCCCCGATCACTGACGTTCTCATTGGCCCAAACGATGACTCCTGCGGCACCTCTTCCAACCGGTGTCATGACCCTGGCGGCAGACCCTGGTCCGCTGCCCCAGGACGGGCTGAACGTATGATGAGGGCTGGAATTGACCGGGCTTAAAGGGATCAATGCCCGGCCGCGGCGTACATGGACAGCTGGATTTTCACGGTTTACAGAAAGCGGTAGTCGTCGTGTCGGAGGGTTTGTTCACCGGGTCCGCGGGGGTTCTGGTCGCCGACCGGTACAGGATCGACGCCGTGATCGGGCGCGGCGCGACAGCTTCGGTGTACCGGGCGCGAGATGAACAACTGGGCCGGGACGTCGCGCTGAAAGTGTTCAGTGCGGGGAACGCGGCCGGGCCGGGACGCTTCGAAGCGGAAATGCGGCTCGTGGCCACCTTCAACCACCCCGCACTGGTGACCCTCTACGACGCCGGCACCGATACGCGGGTCCCGGAGGAGCCCCGGACCTTCCTGTCCATGGAGTTGATCAACGGACAGGACCTGCACGCTAGGCTGCGGGGCGGACCGCTCAGTGCCCATGATGTGGCCTGCATCGGAGCGGACCTGGCCTCGGCCCTGGACTATGTCCACGGACGCGGGATCATCCACCGCGACATAAAACCGGCCAACATCCTCCTCGCAGAGACACGCCCAGGAACCGCGCCCCGGCCCAAGCTCACGGATTTCGGAATCGCCCGGATCCTGGAAGGCCCGCGCCTGACCGCTACCGGGCTCACCGTCGGAACGGCCGCCTACCTGAGCCCGGAACAGGCCACCGGGACCGTTCTCGGGCCGGAAAGCGATATCTATTCCCTGGGACTGGTCCTGCTCGAATGCCTGACCGGAACCCTCGAGTACCCCGGCACCAGCGTCGAATCAGCAGTCGCCCGGCTGCACCGGCCGCCCCGCATCCCCGCCGCCCTCGGCCCGCGATGGGATGCCCTGCTAAGGGCCATGACAGCGACGGAACCGGCCGGACGTCCCGCAGCAAGGGATGTCGAAACAGCACTCCGGGCCGCCACCGGCTCCGGCGTCCCGGCAGCCCTGCCCGGGAACGCGGGCGGGGTGACCCAGGCCCTCGCCGGGATGCCGGACCGTCCGCCCCGCACCGGCAAACAAAACACCCGAACGCGCGTCCTGATCCCTACCCTGCCGGGGGAAGACGCTGAGCACACGGCCGCGACGGCAGCACCTGCCTCGCCGGACCCGGGCCAGCGGCGCCGAAACCTACCGCGCCGGGTGGCGTGGCTCGCCGGTGCCGGTCTGACACTGGCCATACTTGTGATCGCGGTCGTTGCCGTCTTCCACGCCCAGGCCCCGGCATCCCCGGTTCCGCAACCTTTGCCGAGCATCCCCGGTCCCCTCGGCCAACACCTCGAACAGCTGAAGAAGAGCATCACACCATGACCCGGACAGTGAACAGACTCCTTGGGATCGCGGCGGCCGCTGTGCTGGCTGCCGGCATCCTCGCAGGCTGCGCGAACACCCAGACTGACCTGCACCCCGACACCGCCGCAAAGCTCCAGGACCGACTCCAGTCACTCGCCCGCTCGGCCGCAGACAAAGACTTCCCCGCGGCGAGGACCGAACTGGACCTGCTCGCCGGCGACGTGTCCACAGCCGCGGCGAACGGTGAGCTCTCCGCGGGGCGGCGGCAGGACATCCAGAACGCGATCGACCTCATCCGCGCTGACCTGACCGCAGCAACCCCGACACCCGTCCCGACCCCGGCGCCAGCCCTGCAGACACCTGCGCCGACAGTGCCACAATCGCCCGGTAACGGCAAAGGCAACGGCAAAGGCAACGGCAAGGAAGAAAGCCACAGCACGGACGACTGAGGTTCCGGGCCGGTTTCGGGTTTAGAGGTAGCTGCAGATGCGTTCGGGGTCGCAGGCTGCGGGGTCCCCTGCGGCCGCGGCGTCATGGAATTCGGCGACAGTTGCCCGCAGTGCGGTGAGTTCTGCGATCTGGGCGTCGAGGTCCCGGAGCTGTTTGGCCAACAGGTCCCGGACGTGTACGCAGGGGGCTTGGCCGATGTCCCGGACGGAGAGGATGTCGCCGATCTGGGCCAGGGTCAGCCCGGCGGTGCGGCCGCGGCGGATGAATTCCAGTCGGCTGACCGTTTCCTGGGGGTAGTCGCGGTATCCGTTCGGCGCTCTGTCGGCGGCCGGCAGCAGGCCGCGGTCCTCGTAGAACCGCAGTGTCTTGGCCGTCAGACCGGCGGCCGCGGCGGTTTCGCCGATACGCATCATGCACCTCTTGTCCCGGGGGGGATTCCTCCCTTGACCTTCCAGTTTAGTGGAAGGTCAAGAACGGGTACAGGAACCCGTGCGTGCCGGCTTGGGACAGCGAACGCCCACTTTGTTCGGATGGCGTTGAGTCCGGTGAGGACTCCGCGGTTCCGGGCCGGCGGCGGGTCAGTCTCTTGACCTTCCCCCATGATGGAAGGTGCAGACTGGGGGCAGACCCATACACGAGGCACCGTTGCGGGCGTTCCGGGACGGTGCTGCTGTACGACTTTGGAGGATTTCATGTCTGAACCAACACCTGATTTTGATCTGGCCGTCATCGGCTCCGGCGGCGGAGCGTTCGCGGCCGCGATCCGGGCGACCAGCCTGGGCAAACGCGTCCTGATGATCGAGCGTTCCACCGTCGGCGGCACGTGCGTGAACACCGGCTGCGTTCCCTCCAAAGCACTCCTGGCCGCGGCAGAGGCCAGGCATGTTGCCCTGGACGCGTCCGGCCGGTTCCCCGGTATCAGCACCTCAGCCGCCCCGGTGGACATGGCCGGGCTGATCGGCGGGAAGCGTTCCCTCGTGGAGACGATGCGTTCGGATAAGTACGTGGACCTGATCGCGGACTACGGCTGGGAGCTGCGCCAAGGCGATGCCGTGTTCGCCGGCACCCAGGACGATCCGGTCCTGGAAATTACCGGTGCGGACGATGCCCGGGAATCTGTGAGGGCCGCGCACTATCTGGTGGCCACCGGCTCCGCCCCGTGGGCGCCCCCGATCGACGGACTGCAGGACACTGGCTACCTGACCTCCACCACGGCGATGGAACTCGAGGAGGTCCCTGACTCCCTGCTGGTGATCGGCGGCGGGTACGTGGCCCTGGAACAGGCCCAGCTCTTCGCCCGGCTCGGGTCCAGGGTCACCATGCTGGTCCGCTCCCGCCTGGCCTCGGCTGAGGAACCCGAGGCCTCCCGCGCCCTGATGGGTGTCTTCGCCGACGAGGGGATCCGCGTCGTCCGCAGGGCGGCCGTGTCCTCCGTGGGCAGGGACCCGGCCACCGGCGGGATCATCGCGACCGCGGCCGTCTCCGGCGGGCAGGAGGAATTCCGGGCCGCCAGGATGCTGGTCGCCACGGGACGCCGGCCGGTCACGGAGGGCCTGAACCTGGCGGCGGTCGGCGTCAAGACCGGGGACGGCGGCGAAATCCTCGTGCAGAACACCCTGGCCAGCACCAACCCCAGGATCTGGGCCGCCGGGGATGTGACCGGACACCGTGAATTCGTCTACGTCGCAGCGTCCCACGGCTCCCTGATGGTGGAGAACGCCTTCAACAACGCCGGCCGCGAGGTCGACTACCGGCACCTGCCCCGGGTCACCTTCACCAACCCGGCACTGGCCGCGGTCGGGATGACCGACAAGGAAGCCAACGAGGCCGGCATCCGGTGCGAATGCCGGGTCCTGCCCCTGGAATACGTGCCCCGGGCCCTCGTGAACAGGGACACCCGCGGCTTCATCAAGATCGTCGCCGACGCCGACACTGGACGGATCGTGGGAATCACCGCCGTCGCCAAGGACGCCGGGGACCTCGCCGCGGCCGGGGTCTACATTCTGGAAGCCGGGATGACCGTGAACCAAGTCGCGAACCTGTGGAGCCCCTACCTGACGATGGCCGAAGGCCTCAAAATCGCAGCCCAGTCCTTCACCACGGACATCTCCAAACTCTCCTGCTGCGCCTCCTGACACCTGCCCTCCCCACACGGCCCGGTACTCCTGAGAGTGTCGGCAGGGGCAATCTGGATGATCGAGTCCTATTGGTTCAGTGGTTGTAGGCGATGACTGAGCCCTGAACGGCCCTACCTTACGGACATGCCGTCGTTCTGTTGTGGCAGCGACCGTCGTTCATGATTTGGCGAGGTGGCGGTAGATGGTGGGCCGGGTAACGCCAAATTCCTTGGCAATGTGCTCGACCGTGTGGGCACGTCTGCCGTCTGGGCCTTTTTCTTCATACATTTCCTGGGCCAGCCGTACTTGGCGGGGGCCGAGTTTGGGTTTCTGGCCGCCGGTGCGCCCCCTCGCCCTGGCCGCGGCCAGACCGTCACGGGTACGTTCGGACATCAGCGCGTGTTCGAACTCGGCGATCGAGCCAAGGATTTGGAAGAACATCCGCCCCATCGGTGTGGATGTGTCGATGCTCTGGTCCAGGACCACCAGATCAACCCCGCGCTCCTGGAGTGTCTTGGAGACCTCGATGAGGTTTTCCAACGACCGGCCGAGTCGGTCAAGTTTGGTCACGACGAGTTGGTCCCCAGCGCGGTTGGCCGAGAGCAGGGCCTTGTCCAGTTCTGGCCGGCGGGCTAGCTTTCCCGAGGCCACATCAACGAATACCTGGTCACAGCCGGCCGCGGTCAGGGCATCGTGCTGGGCTTCGGGGTGCTGATCACGGGTAGAGACCCGTCCGTATCCAACGCGCATCCCCATAACGTATCACCAACCCTGCACGGCATTACACAGACGCGTACGCGGAAAGCATTACAAAATCGACCCCTGAAGTGCGCGATCCGCTGAACAGGTCGAGAGATGTCTCGCGAACGATCGTTACCGTTACGGCTGTGTTCTGTAAGTACCTCCGCTTCCGGAAGTTGCGGGGCAAGTCGGGGCATGAGGATGGCATCGTCATCAAGAGAGACCTGAAGATGCTGACGCGCTTGGCCGAGGTGGAGCGGAATGCTCGTTCACGGGGGAGCGTGTCTATGCCAGCGCCTGCACGATGAATGTCCTAAGTGCCAATGGTGTTGCCCGTTTTTCAGGACAGGCTCAGGATCCCGGCGGCGAGCTCAGGGGCCTTGCCTCGTGATTCTCCTCGCCGGGCTGAAACCGCCGGGACTATCTCATTAACGGTGTATCCGGCGGTTTCCTTTAGTAGTTTTCAGCTGCCGGGAATCGGTCGCTGAAGGTGATGGCGAAGGCGTTCAAAGCGGGCTTCCAACGCACGGCCCATCGGGTCCTGCCGGCACCGGTCGGATCGAGGGATCTGGTGACGAGATACAGGCACTTTAGCGCGGCCTGCTCGGTTGGGAAATGACCGCGTGCCTTCACGGCCCGCCGGTACCGGGCG
>NZ_JBHDJA010000028.1:0-44180 GCF_041877125.1 Arthrobacter sp. E44 | reverse complement strand
CGATGGGCCGTGCGTTGGAAGCCCGCTTTGAACGCCTTCGCCATCACCTTCAGCGACCGATTCCCGGCAGCTGAAAACTACTAAAGGAAACCGCCGGATACACCGTTAATGAGATAGTCCCCAGCGTTACTTTTCCCTCAGATTATGTAGCCGAATGGCGGCCTGTTCGCAGGACAGGCAGCAGGCTTGCTTTCCCCCGGGACAGAGTACCGAACCCGCGCAAAACCCGCGATGGGGACATCGGGACTGTCCGATTTTCGGTGGATCCACGGTTGGCATTTAGTTGATTCTTCCGTCGAAGCTGATGGCGAAGGCGTTGAGCGCCGGCTTCCATCGTGTGGCCCATCGTGCCCTGCCTTTGCCCGTGGGGTCTAGTGCCCGGGTGGCGAGGTAGAGGCATTTCAGGGCCGCCTGCTCTGTGGGGAAGTGGCCCCGGGCCCTGACCGCGCGCCGGTAGCGGGCGTTGAGGGATTCGATGGCGTTGGTGCTGCAGATGACCCGCCGGATTTCGACGTCGTAGTCCAGGAATGGCACGAACTCGCTCCAGGCGTTCTCCCACAGCCGGATGATCGCCGGGTACTGCTTGCCCCATTTGCCGGAGAACTCGACGAAGCGTTCCTTCGCCGCGGCCTCGGAGGGTGCTGTGTAGACCGGGCGGAGGTCCCTGGACATTTCGTCCCAGTATTGCCGGGCGGCATACCGGAAGGTGTTGCGGACCAGGTGCACGATGCAGGTTTGGACCACCGCCAGGGCCCAGACGGTAGTGATGGCCTCGGGCAGGCCCTTGAGCCCGTCACAGACCGTGATGCAGACGTCCTCGACACCGCGGTTCTTGATTTCGGTCAGCACAGAGAGCCAGAACTTGGCCCCTTCGCCGCCGTCCCCGGCCCATAGCCCGAGGATGTCGCGTTCACCGTTGAGGGTGACGCCGATCGCGACGTAGACCGGCCGGTTGGTGACCTGCCCGTCTCTGACCTTGACGTGGATCGCGTCGATGAACATCACCGGGTAGACCCGGTCCAGGGGCCGGTTCTGCCACTCGGTCATCTCCCCGATGACCTTCTCCGTGATCCGCGAGATGGTGTCCTTGGAGACCCTGGCGCCAAACACCTCGGCGAAGTGCGCCGCGATCTCCCCGGTCGTGAGCCCTTTCGCGCTCAGTGACAACACAATCTCGTCAACACCGGTCAGCCGGCGCTGCCGCTTTTTCACGATCTGCGGATCGAACGTGGAGCCGGTGTCGCGCGGCACGTCGATCTCCACGGGCCCGATCTCGGTCAGCACGGTTTTCGTGCGGGTGCCGTTGCGGGAGTTCCCGCTCCCGCGCCCGGACACGTCGTGTTTTTCGTAGCCGAGGTGTTCGTCCATTTCCGCTTCCAGAGCGGTCTCCAGGACGTTCTTCGTCAACCGGTTCAACAGCCCGTCAGGCCCGACGAGGTCGATGCCCTGCTCCCTCGCCTGGGCCAGGAACTGCTGCGCTAACTCTTGCTGATCCAAATCAGTCGCCATGGGATCCATGGTTCCGCTCATGATCAGTCCTCCCCGCCAGGCAACACCCGGCGTGTCAGGCCAACCGCGGATCCACCGTTATTCCGACAGTCCCGGGACATCTGCCCGGGCCGCCACCGGGCATGGGGCCTAGCAATGCGGTGCCCCAAGCGCGGCGGGATCGGCCAGCGTGGTGTGTCCGGCGATGACGTAGCGGCCAACGTTGCGTGCCGAACCGGATTCCACCCGCCACCAACGGACGATGCCGTTGCCGGACCAGTTGTCGCTTTGGTCGATGTAGCACGCCACCATGATGCGGTCCTGGTCAGCCTTGTAGAACCACGGCGGGCTGTCGGCGTTGACGCCGTCACAGTCGAAGTAGGGACTTGGCCGGTAGTTGGACCCGCCCAGCGTGAACGTGCAGCTCCGGACGAAGTTGGGGTCGGAGGTCTTGATCCTGGTTTCCCAGAGCCCCTGTTTGCCCGCGTTGGCGCTGGCCGTGGCCACTGCGCTGCCGGTACCCATGGAGTTGAAGGTCTGGACTGCGATGGTGACGGTGTCGCCGAAGTTGGCCGTGTTGACCGTCCTGCTGCCGGAGGCGGCCACGTTCTCCCACCCGCCGTTGTTGATCCTGATCTTGGTCTGCGCCACATCATTGGTGCTGGTGGACGGTGAGGACCAGTTGAGGGTTGCCGACTTCTGGTTGACGGCCCCGTCCTGTCCGGAAGCCGAGGGCGTGCCCGGGGATCCGTAGGGCGTGGTGGTGGCGGGTGCGCTGCTGTCCGAGCTCGGTGCCACCGTGGAGTTGGCGATCACGGTGATGCTGACGGCGGTTCCATTGCTGAAACCGCTGATGATCTGCCCTGGCGTAATGGGCCCGCGGGCGCCATTGCTGGCGTTGTAGGTGTAACTGACCTCGTTCTCGGCAGAGCCGTTGCGTTCCGCCGCGGTCAGTTTGCGGAAGTCCACGGTCACCGCACGTCCTGCTCCCCCGGTATTCGCCGGCGTGGCGGTCACTCCGGAGACAGTGGAGAGCTTGCCGGTGGCGCGACGGGGCGCCGACTGCGGACTGACTGCGCCCTTGCCGGCCTTGTTCTCCGCCTGCACGGTGAAGGTATAAGCGGCCTCGGAGTTGTTGGCGGTGAAGTTGGCGGTACGGACGTTGCCTGGCACGGCCTGCGTCTGGTCCGCGGCGTTTCCGCCACTCATGGTGACGTAGTAGGTGCTGATGGGGTCGCCATTGGTGTTGGGTTCGGCCCAGGTGGCCCGCAGCTGGTTCTGGGTGCCCACGGAGGATGCGACGGCGGACGACGGTGCGGCAGGTGCGGCGGGCAGGCCGGCCGGGTTGTCTTCTGCGGAGTAGGTCCCCCAGTCGGACGGGCCGAGTTCGTTGACAGCCTGCGCGCGCACTTTGTACTTCACACCGTTGGTGAGGCCGGTCCAGGTGTAGTTCAGCCCGGCTACCTCGTTCTTGACGGCAACCCCACTGGCCGGCGGCGGTGAAATCTCCAGGTTGTAGTGCTTCACCGGCGAGCCCTCTGTCTTGGCAGCGGGCCAGGTGATGGCCATGGTCTTGTCTCCGGCCTTGACCGTGGGCGCCTCCGGCGGGGACGGCTTTTCGTCAGGCCGGATTTCGTTGGACTGCGGGGAAGCAGCGGAATCCCCCACCTCGTTGGTGGCCAGCACCGTGAACACGTACTTCACGTTGTTGGTGAGTCCGCTCAACGTGCAGGTGGTGGTGGGGCACTTCTGTTCGAAACCGTTGTTCGAGCGGACCGTGTACCCGGTGATGGGGGCGCCGTTGTCCGAGGGCGGCGCCCACTTGAGCACGGCGGTGCGGCTGCGGACGTCAGTGGCGCTGGGCGCCGAAGGCGCATCGGGCTTGCCGCGGACGGTGAGCCGCAGGCGCCCGTCGACCTGGCGTGACAGGTCGCCCGTTTTGTCCCCCACGGTGTAGCGGACCACCATGACGCCCTTGTCCCCGTCAGCCGGGGTAACGGTGATGCTGTCGCCTGCCACCGCCGGCTGTCCGGCCGCGGCTCCGGTCTCCACGGTGGCGCCAATGATCCGCAGGGGTGTGTCCGGGAACGGATTGAAGTCGTTGGCCAGGACGTTGACCTGTTCCGTCTTCCCCGCGTTGGCTTTGTCCACCACGTCATCGTTGGCCACGGGCAGGGGCCGGTTGGAGGCGACGTGGCGGGCGGTGATGGTGGCGCCCACGGCGGGTGACCTGCCGTCGGTGACCTTCACCTGGATATTTCCAGTGACGCCGATCCCAAGGGAACCGTCGGCAGTGATGGCGAGCGTGGCGCCGTCGACCTTTGCCTTGAACCCGGCCGGAAGCGTCCCGTCCAGTTCGAAGCGGAGGTTGTCCTTGTCCCGTTCATCCACATCCTTGGCCAGCCCGGCCAGGTCAACCGTTGCCTGTTCGGCTTTCGGAACGTCCACCGAAGTGCCGCTGAAGGTGGGCGGGTGGTTGGCGTTGGGGTCCGGGATCACCTTGGTCATGATTACCAGCGTGGCTTTCAGGCCATCGCCATCGTCCGGTCCGGAGCCGTCCGTCACCTCGAACGTGATGGAGCCGGGGCCCACATAATCGGCTTTCGCGGTGTAACGCAGGGCCTTGCCGTCGGACTGGATGACGCCCTCCGGCGATCCGCCCTGGACCCGCACCGAATCAGCCACGGTGACCCTGGCGGTGCGGCCGTTGCGGACCCGGACGTATTCGGCGAGGTCCAGGGTGATGTCCTTGCCGGACATGACTTCGACCGGCTCCGTTTTGGCCAGGGTGGGGTACTGCGCACCCTGGCCGGGGATCCACATGAGGGCCGTGGAGGTGAGGCCGTCCACGTCGGTCACGGTGTAGGGGATCAGCTGGTCCTCCGCGGTCAGCGTCACCACGAGGTTGCCGGAGCCGCCCACGCGGGCATTGGGGTTGCCGTCGGGCAGGCTGATATTAAGGTCTGCGGCCACGCCGTCGGCATCGGAGTCGTTCTTCAGGACGGGTACATCCACTGCGGTCTTGCCAAGGGTTTCGGCCACCGTGACCCGGTCATCCTTGGCCACGGGCCGTTTGAGCTCCGCGTCCGGGCTGGTCCGGATGCGGATCACCGCACTGGCGGAGGCCTTCTTGTCGTCCTGGATGCGGTAGCTGATGCTTTCGTTGCCGGCGGCCGCGGGAGCGGTGAAAAGCACCTTGGCGCCGTCCGTTGCCTCGACCTGAAGTTCGGGTGCGGCCTCGAAACCGTCGGAAACCAGGCTGAGGGGATCGCCGTCGGGGTCTGAATCATTGGCCAGGGCCTCCACGGCCACTTTGCGGCCGGGCCGGACGTCGACGGCGTCGTCCACGGCAATGGGTCTCTGGTTGTTGGCTTCCAGCGGGGCGATGCCGACAATGACGGTGCCGGTGTTCTCGGCACCGATCCGGTCGCGGACCCGGTAGGTGAAGCTGTCGGTGCCCGCAGCATCGCCCGCGGCGGTGAATTCCAGGTAGCCGTCCCGCACCACGGCTGTTCCCATGGCCGGTGCCTTGTCGATGCCGATGAGCTGGACGGAGTCGCCGTCGGCGTCGATGCCGTCCAGGGGCACGGGTACTTTGACCGTCATTCCTGCCACGACGCGGGCGGTCAGGTTGCGCGGCTCGGGCCGGGTGTTCCGGTCATCGTCGCGGGCGCGGATGCGGATGGTGACCTGCTGGGAGTCCACCTGCCCGGATGCGTTCTGCACCTTGTAGATGGCATAGACGGTTTTTGCCTCGGGCCCGGCGATGAACCGTAGCTGGTCGCCCGCCACGAACATGCGCCCGTCGGCAGCGTCAGGCTGCTGGGCAAGATCGGGCAGCAGGGTGAGCTTGGAGCCGTTGGGGTCGGAATCGTTGGCCAGGACAGGGATGGTGACGACGTCGTTGATCCGGACCGTGGCCTCGTCCGGCTTTGCCTGGGGTGCCTGGAGCTTGGCCGGGGCAGGGACCATCAGCACGGCAATCTCGCCGATGGCGGAGGAGCGGCCGTTGGACACGGTGTACCGCACGGTCAATTGGCCTTCGGCGCGGATGTCGGTGATCCTCACCACGGAGTGGTCAAGCACCGCGACGCTCACCGGCAGTCCAGCGTCGGCGGTCACGGATTGCACCACCAGGACCCCGCCCGACGGGTCGAAGTCGTTGCCAAGGACGTCTACCAGGACGTCGCCGCCGGTGGGCAGCAGTGCGGTATCGCGGACGGCAACGGGCGCTCCCTCGTCGGTGCCCGGCACCACATCCACGCGCACCAATTGCTGTGCGCTGGCGGGACCGTTGGTCGCCAGGTAGCTGACGTAGTGCGCCCCGAGGGTGCGGGAGTTGAAGGTGAAGGTCTGCTGGTCCGGGTTGAGGGTGGCAGTGGATTCAGCGTCGGGGCTGGCCTGCGCCAGCCGCAGGGTCCCACCCTGGGGGTCCGAATCGTTCTTCAGCGGCGTGATGACGGTGTCGCTGCCTGCTACTGCCACCACGTGGTCGGCGTTGGCGATGGGCGGCAGGGCGCCGGGGCTCCTGACATCCACAGTGATCTTCCCCTCCGCTGTGGATTGTCCGTCCGAGACCGAAACGGTCAGGACCTTCCGGCCGGGACCGGAGCCGGAATCCTGGAAGGTGAGCTGGCCGTCGGGGCGGATGCGGGCCTGGTCCAGGGGGTCGCTGCTGGACACGGAGACGGCGAACAGGTCGTCGCCGTCAGGGTCCATCCAGTCCGGAAGGATATTTTGCGTGACGGCCTTGCCCGATTGGACCACCAGCGTGGTGTTCCGGTTCGGTTTCTGCCGCGGCGCCGTGTTGGTGCCGGGCGGGACAATGTTGAGGGTGATGTCCGCCGACGCGGAAAGGCCCCGGCCGTCGTCCACCGTGTACTTGAAGGTCTCGCTGCCTGTTTTGTCAGCGGGTACGGCGATCTGCAGGCCTGTCGAGCCGTAGATGGGCGACACGGCACCCGCCTTCACCCCTTCCGGGGTGCCGACGGTGAGGACGTCGCCGTCGGGGTCGGAGTCGTTGTCCAGCACCGGCAGGATGGTTGTCTTGCCGGCACGGATGCCGAATTGGTCCGGTTTGGCCACCGGGGCATTGTTGGGTTTGGTGCGGTCCGGCAGGACCGTCTGCTGGACTTCGTCGGCGGAGTCCTTGTCCGCGTCATCGGAGGTTTCCTTGGGCGGGATGACGTCGTCCCAGTTGTTGACCAGCTGCATGTTCTGGTTCACCAGCCACACATTGCCCGAATTCACATCATTGAGGACCACCAGATCCCGGTTCACCCGGAAAACATACGACGGCGACGCACTCGCCTTAGGCACGTCCACCTTCTTATCGTCCCCATCATTGACGCAATCCCGGACATACTTATTCGCCCCCGACCACGCCGCATGCACACAACCACCCAACTGCACCGGAGCAGCCGGAACACCCTCACCATCGAAGGTCACCGTCCTCGCAGTCCCCCCACCCAACGGCTGCTCCAACAACGCCGACCGCGTCGCCACCGCCACAACATCACTGCCCGGCCCGGCCTGCTGCAGCCTCGCCTCCCGCGCATTCTCCAACGCCAACTTCTTACCACCAGGCAAAAACAGGTTCCCCGCCGCAGCATCCAACACCACCGGCCGGTCCCCCACCACCGTCATCTGCAAATCCCCCGCACCCTTAAGACCATCCCAGGCACTGGACTCCGACGACGTCACCGCCCCACTGGCATCCACCCCCGTCACCGTCACCATCCCGGTCTTCGGATCCGCAGAATAAATCCGGTCATCGGCACCCACCGCCGACACAATCCCCTCCGAACCCACCATCACCGGCTCGGACGCTTCCTTATCAAAACCATTCACCGTGGACGGCGACACCGCCCACACCTTCCCCGACGCAGCATCCGTCACCGAAATCGTCCGCGCACCAAAACTCACATCAGCCGCCCCCGGCAACTGCTTATCCCCACCAAGACGCATATTCGCCGGCGACACCTGATTCAACGTCGAACCAGTCTCATCATCAACAAACACCTCACCGGCATGCTGCAACACATCAAACGTCGTCGACGCCGGCGTCACCGCCCCATCCAACACCCGCGACGGATAATTCAACCGCCCCACAGCATTCTTCGACTTCGACACCACCCACACGCCACCGTCATTCAACTCCACCTCAGTGGTCTTAAACCCCGGATACAACACAGCACCCGTCACCACAACAGCCACCACAGCACCAAACGCAGTACCAGGGAACCACCGGGGGCGCGAAAACCGGCGCTTGGGCAGGCCGGCAGCAGTGCTTTGGGCGCGCGTTTGTCCGCGGCGTTTCATTCGTAGAATCTCCCCCAGATTTCTGGCTCACAGCCGGACCCGGCTTCCATGGACGCCGGGCAGCACAACAGTACCGCTAATTCACCAACAAGTGGATAAACAGTGACAAGGACGCCGGAACCAAGACGCCGCGCCCCGGATTCACCAGGGCTTAGTCCAACACCAAGCCCTTGCCGCGGCCGCGCGTGAGGCGTACCGGGTTGATCTCGCCGAACCCGCGGACGTTTTCGGGGTCCTGCGGGATCAGGACGAAGCGCTCATCGTGCTCCAGGGCAGAGGCGGTCATGGAGTCCACCAGGACGGTGCCGGGATCGGCGAGGGTAGTCAAGCGTGCTGCGAGGTTGACGGTGGGACCATAAATGTCACCGAGGCGGGACAGGATCCTGCCCCACACCATGGCCACCCGGGCTTCCGGGAGAATCTCATCCTCGGTGAAGGCCTCGGCGAGCGCCAGGGAAATCTCGGCGCCGGCCGCAGGGGTTTCGGCGATATAGAGGACTTCATCGCCCACTGTCTTGACCAGCCGTCCGCCGCCCACGGAGATGATCTCGGCGCACTTGTTTTCAAAGCGCTGGACCAGCCGTGCGAGTGTCTTTTCGTTCATCCGGCGGGACAGGCTGGTGTAAGAAACCAGGTCCGCGAAACCCACGGCGCGGGCCAGGGGCAGCGGCGCGTCATCCTCGTCGCCTTCCCGGCCTTCTTCGCTCGCCTGTAAGCCTGCTTCAGCCCGGAGGGCGAGACGCTGGACGGCGGCGTTGAGCTGTCGGCGCCAGGAGTACACCAGGACTTCCTCGAGCGGGTCAACCAACGCGGGGAGCTCATTGACCAGCCGTTTTCGGGCCACGGCATCCGTGACGCCCTGCTCGTGGACCATGTCCTCAACCAGGGCCTCGATCTGCCAGACCACCATGCGGTCGGTCATCTGCCCGATCGAGCGGGTGATCGAGATGGCCGCTTCCTCGGTCAGCTTGCCGGTGCGGACCAGGTCCACCACGGTGGACAGGGCCGCTTGGTCGCGCTCGGTGAAGGCAACGTCCTCGTCGCCGAGATTCGGGAAGCCCAGGGCGCGCCAGAGTTTGCGGGCCGAGAGGAGTGAAAGGCCGGCGCCGGCCGCAACTTCACGACGGCGCAGCTTGCGTTCCCCGCCCAGGAGGCGGGCCTCGAGGGCCTTCATGGCAAGGCGCTCGGCGGACATCGCGCCGGTGGGCGGGTGCCGGTCGACGGCGGGCATCACGGGGTCGGAAAAGGTTTCGGACCCCGACGGGTCGGCGGAGGAGTCCGCGCCGGTATCAGAAGCGGCAGGCCGAAAAGCGGCGGATCCAAAAGGGGCAGGATCAAAGCCGGCGGTGCCGGGTGCGATGCTGTCGACGCGTTCCTGCTGGTCCTCATCGGTCATCCCGTCCACCTTCTCTCATATCCTCCGGAAACGCACCGGCGGGGTAATACGTGGCGCCGCCCGGCTGGGCCCCGCTTTCATCCGGCAATTCCCCGATGGCATCGAGGATAAAGTCACGGAACCTTGCAACCTCGGGCACGTCACGAAAGGTCACCACGCCCTGGTACCCGGTTTCCAAGGATATATTCCCGGAGCGCACCAATCGCTGCAGCACCGATTCGTGGACCGTCAGGTTACGGACCGATGCGAGGTTCACCTGCTGGTCCCTCCGGTTCAGCAGGCCGTACCGGGCCACCATCCGCTGGCTGGTCAGGGTGTAGCGGGTGCCCTGCCAGCGGAGCAGGCGCGGCAGGCAGTAGCCCAGCCATACCGCTGCAGCCGCGAGGACGCAGGCGGTGACGAGCCACGGCGTCCATTGCCGGCCGATCGCTGGCGCCAGGCGTGCCGCGCCGCCGCGGATGATCCAGGCGCTTGCGTAGGCAGCCAGCGCCGGGGCCAGCACGAAGGCCACCGCAGCCCCGGCCAGCCTCCTCGGCTGCGGACGGGTTGTGACGATGACCTGCTCCCCGGGAACGAGGGTTTTACGCATAACCGCCTTGGTTGGGCGCGTCCGGCGCTGTCCAGGGCCGCAGGTGCACCACGTCTCCCGCCGTCACCACGTGCTCGCGCCCGTCGCGGTCCACCACCAGCAGCGAGCCGTAGTCGTCCAGCCGGGAGGCGTGTCCAATAATTTCGTGGTCGCCGGGAAGCTGGGCGCGCACCTGCTTGCCCAGCGTGACCATGACGGCCTCCACCCTTTTGTGCAACGAGGGCCCACCCGCCATGCCCGCTGTGGGGTCGCCGTCGGCATTGCAGAAACTGCGGTAAAGGACCGCAAAGTGGGACAGGTAGCTCTTCAGCAGGGCTGTGCGGTCTGTGGTGCCGGCACCTTCGAGGGCCACGGAGGTGGCGGTGGGAACGGGAAGTTCGCTTTCGCGCAGGGTGACGTTCAGGCCGGTGCCCAGGATGACGGGGGGCACGTTGCCGTCCGCCATCGGTCCGAGCTGTGCCAGGATGCCGGCGATCTTCCTGCCGCGCACCAGGACGTCGTTGGGCCATTTGAGCTCGGCCGGGATGCCGGCGGTTTCCAAAAGTGTCTCCCGCAGCGCGAGGGCCGCGATCAAAGAGAGCCAGGAGTAGCTCTGGGTAGGCAGCGGCCGTCCGTCCGCGTTGACCGGGCGCAGGACTATCGAGACGGACACCGAACTCAGCGGCGGAGCTTCCCAGTGCCGGTCCAGCCGGCCCCTGGCGGCAGTCTGGTACTCGGCGGTGAGGACGGAGAGGTCCGGCCAGGCCGCGGGATCCACCGTGGCACCGCGCAGGAGGTCAGCATTGGTGGAACCGGTGGAGTCCACCACATCGATCCGGGGTATCCCCGTGGCGGACAGGAAGCGCTGGTCGGCCAGGTCCCCTCGGTTCAGGGGGGTGCCCGGTGCGTGTGCGTCGTCCATACCTAAATCCTACCGAGCGGAACACCGCGCCGGTGGCGCCGCTACAGGAAGATGTCGGGAACCAGCTGGTCCTCGGGCGCCCCCAGGCTGTAGGGGCGGAAGTCCGCCACGCCGGCAGCAGCCAGGACCTGCTCGTCCGTGTAGAAGTTGCCCGACGGCGGCGTGCCGGCACCGAGGTTGGCGCCGGTGAGGACCGCATGGGCGGCGTCGGCCATGATCTGCGGGCCCCGCGCGGCCAGGACCATGCTTTCGCCGTGGGGCATGTTGCGGATGGCAGCGGTGTCGATCAGGGTGCAGGGCCACAGGGAGTTGACCCGGATCCCGTCCGCCTTCAACTCCTCGGCGAGGCCCAGGGTGGTCAGGCTCATCCCGTATTTGGCCATGGTGTAGGCGAGGTGTTTGCCCGCCCAGGAGGGGTGCAGGTTCAGCGGCGGGGAGAGCGTGAGGATGTGCCCCTGCTCCGAGGCCCGCAGCGCCGGCAGGGCCAGTTTTGACAGCAGGAAGGTGCCGCGGACGTTGATGTCCTGCATCAGGTCGTACTTCTTCATGTCGACGGCGTCCGTAGTGGACAGGTCGATGGCTGACGCATTGTTGATGACGACGTCGATGCCGCCAAACCGCTCCATCGCGGCATCCACCGCGCCGGCCACGTCGTCATCCCTGCGCACGTCACCCACCAGTGGCAGAGCCTGGCCACCCGCGGCCACCAGTTCCTCGGCAGCGGTGTAGACCGTACCCTCCAGCTTGGGATGCGGCTCCCCCGTCTTGGCCAGGAGCACGATGTTGGCGCCGTCGCGCGCCGCCCTTTTGGCTATGGCGAGCCCGATCCCGCGGCTGCCGCCGGAAATCAGGATGGTCCGTCCGGCCAGGGAACCTGCCGCCCGGTAGGGGCTGTCGGGAGCATGCAAAGCATCGTCGCTTGGGGTCATGGCACCACTGTAGCCCAACTAAGTTACCGGTGAGTAACATTGATGGGAGGCGGCTGGAACGGCAGAAAATTGTAGGTTCCCTACAGCCGTGGGCGTCCAAAGCGTCACTAGACTTGCCAGCAGGGTTCGTCTTTTGTGTGGATGCTACTTAAAGCGCCGCGCAGCCCGACGTACCAGCCAACGGAATTGACCTGCTACAGAGCCGGAGACACTTGATGAGCCACGATCTGACAACGACCGCGGGGAAGATTGCCGATTTCCGCGACCGCCAGGCGCGCGCCGAACAGCCCTCCGGCCCCGAAGCCATCGAAAAGCAGCACGCGCGGGGCAAGAACACCGCCCGTGAGCGCATTGCCCTCCTGCTGGACGAGGACTCATTTGTCGAGTTCGACGCCCTGGCTGTCCACCGCTCCACCGCCTTCGGCATGGAGAAGAAGAAGCCGCTGGGCGACGGCCTGGTCTCCGGCTACGGCACCGTGGATGGACGGCTGGTTGCCGTCTACAGCCAGGACTTCACCGTCTACGGCGGATCACTCAGCCAGGTCAACGGCGAAAAGATCGTCAAGGTCCAGGAGTTCGCGCTCCGGAACGGTTGCCCCGTCGTCGGCATCCTGGACGGCGGCGGCGCCCGCATCCAGGAAGGCGTTGCCTCGCTGGCCATGTTCGCCGACATCTTCCGCAACAACGTCCATGCCAGCGGCGTGGTGCCGCAGATCTCGCTCATCATGGGCCCCTCCGCCGGCGGCGCGGCCTATTCCCCCGCCCTCACCGACTATGTGGTGATGGTGGACAAGACCTCGCACATGTTCATCACCGGCCCGGACGTCATCAAGACTGTCACCGGCGAGGACGTGGACATGGAAACCCTGGGTGGAGCGCGGCAGCACAATGCCACCACCGGAACCTCCACCTACCTGGCCTCGGACGAAACCGACGCCATCGAGTTCGTGCGCGAACTGCTGGACTTCCTGCCCTCCAACAACCTGTCCGAGGCGCCCGTGCTGGGACACCAGCAGGAGTTGGAAATTGACGACGACGACCTCGCCTTGGATGCGCTGGTCCCGGATTCTGCCAACCAGCCCTACGACATGCGCGCCGTGGTGGAACAGATCGTCGACGACGGGCACTTCCTCGAGATGCAGGCCTTGTACGCCCCCAACGTGATGATCGGCTACGGCCGGGTGGAGGGGCACACCGTTGGCATCGTGGCCAACCAGCCGCTGCAGTTCGCCGGCACCCTGGACATCGCCGCCTCCGAAAAGGCCGCCCGCTTTGTCCGCCACTGCGACGCCTTCAACATCCCGATCATCACCCTGGTGGACGTTCCCGGGTTCCTTCCCGGCAAGGACCAGGAGTTCCAGGGCATTATCCGCCGCGGGGCCAAGCTCCTCTACGCCTACGCCGAGGCCACCGTCCCCAAGCTCACCGTCATCACCCGCAAGGCCTACGGCGGCGCCTACATTGTCATGGGTTCCAAGAAGCTTGGCGCGGACCTGAACCTGGCCTGGCCCACGGCGCAGATCGGCGTCATGGGTGCGCAGGGCGCGGTGAACATCCTGTACCGGCGCGATCTGGCAGCCGTCGCCCAGGACGGCGGCGATGTTGAGGCCCGCCGGGCCGAAGTGATCCGCCAGTACGAGGAAGAACTCCTCAACCCCTACCAGGCTGCCGAACTCGGCTACGTGGATGCGGTCATCGCCCCCTCGGACACCCGCATCCAGATCATCAAGGGATTGCGTGCCCTGCGCGACAAACGGGCCAGCCTCCCCGCCAAGAAGCACGGGAACATCCCGCTGTGACGCCCACTGAAAGCCCTGCGGGCGCAGGCCCAGCCGACACCCATGATGCCCAAGCCGCTCCCCTGCTCTCTGTTGTCAAAGGACAGCCGAACGCCGAGGAACTGGCCGCGCTGACCGCCGTCGTGCTCTCCCTGGGTGGCGAGAGCCCTGCTCCCCGCAAGAGCCCCAGCGTGCGCCACTGGGTGCGCCGGCAGCAGCTCCGCCTCGCCCCCACGCCCGGGCCGGGCGCCTGGAAGCGCAGCCAGGGCTGACAGGAGCGCCGACCCCGGCGGGGCATGCTGACGTTGCCCACCTTGCCCCGTTAGGCTCTGGGTGTGACTACAGACACCTCTTCCGCCGCGCGCCCGCATACCCGGATCGACGCCGTCGCGGACAACTACACAGACACCCTCATCAGGCTCAACCCGACGTTTGCCACCACCCTTGGCCTGCCCGGACATGAGACGGAGTACCAGGACTTCTCCCCCGCCGGCATCGCAGGTTTCGCAGAGGCGGCACGTGATGCCCTGGCCGCGTTGGAAGGCCTGGAGCCTGAGGACGACGTGGACGCCGTCACCTTGGACGCCATGCGGGAGCGGCTGGGCCTGCAGCTCCTTATCCACGCCTCCGGGTGGGAGTACGCGGAGCTGAACAACATCGCCTCCCCGGCCCAGGACATCAGGGCCATTTTCGACCTCATGCCCACCGACACCGAGCAGGACTGGGAACACATTGCCGGGCGCGCGCACAACGTGCCTGCGGCCATCAGCGGCTACACCGAATCCCTGCGCCTGGCCAAGGACGCCGGCAGGGTGGCAGCTGCACGCCAGGTGCGGATCGTCATCGAGCAGGTGGCGAAGTACGCCGCGGCAGACGGCTTCTTCGCCAAGCTGGCGGCGCAGGCCTCCACCTCTGCCGGGCCATTGCCCGCAGCCCTGCAGGACAAGCTCGACGCCGGCGCTGACGCCGCCCGGCGTGCCTACACCGGACTGGCGGAATTCCTGCGCACCGAACTGCTCCCCGCTGCTCCCGAGAAGGACGCCGTAGGCAGGGGCCGCTACGCCCTGGCTTCCCGTTCGTTCCTGGGCGCCGAGGTGGACCTGGAGGAAACCTACGCGTGGGGCGTGCAGGAACTGGACCGCCTCATCGCCGAGCAGGAACAGGTTGCGGCAACCATCAAGGCAGGCGCCACCATCTCCGAAGCCAAGGAAATCCTCAACAACGATCCCGCCCGCCAACTGAAAGGCACCGAGGCACTGCGGGAATGGATGCAGGGCCTCTCCGACAAAGCCGTGGCCGAACTCGCCGGCGTGCACTTCGACATCCCGGACGTCATGAAGAAGCTCGAGTGCAGGATCGCCCCCACCGACGAAGGCGGCATCTACTACACCGGCCCCTCCGACGACTTCAGCCGCCCCGGCCGCATGTGGTGGTCCGTCCCCGCCGGCGAGGACACGTTCACCACCTGGGCTGAAACCACCACCGTGTACCACGAGGGCGTCCCCGGCCACCACCTCCAGGTGGCCACTGCCACCTACCGCCGCGAACTGCTGAACAAGTGGCGTCGCAACGTCTGCTGGACCTCCGGCCACGGCGAAGGCTGGGCCCTCTACGCCGAAAAGCTCATGCAGGAACTCGGTTACCTGAAAGACCCGGGCGACCACATGGGCATGCTGGACATGCAGCGCATGCGTGCAGCCCGGGTGGTCTTCGACATCGGCGTGCACCTCGAACTGGAAATCCCCGAACGCTGGGGCTCCGGCACCTGGACCGCCGACAAGGGCTACGACTTCCTCAAGGAAAACCTCCCCATCAGCGAGGGCCAACTGAACTTCGAGTTCACCCGCTACCTCGGCTGGCCTGGCCAGGCCCCCTCCTACAAAGTGGGCCAGCGCCTCTGGGAACAGATCCGCACCGAACTGGAATCACGGCCCGGGTTCGACCTCAAGGAGTTCCACACCAAGGCCCTCAACATCGGCTCCGTTGGACTCGATACCCTTCGCCGGGCGCTGCTGTCCTAGCTCGCCCCTCCAGGGGCGGAAGGGCGACATCCTCTGCGCGCTGCTCGTTCCTCACGCCTGGGCCCACGCCGGCAGGGTTCCCTGGCCGAGTTTGCGAGGTTAGGGAGCCGGTGGGGAGCAAGCTGCCGGAAGGCAGCGGGCCTTTTGCCCGCGGAACCAGCGAGATGTTAAGCACACCGGCGCTGGGAATAAGTAACAAATGCGACTGTCTGCCTTACGTTCTCGCGGTTTTTCCAGATCTCGGCGCAAATCATGCACGTAACATTTCTCAATGTTGGTTCGACGTGGTATTGGATGGGGTCTAGCTTGTTCTGGTGAGCACTCAGACAAGCACCCCATCTCCCGCAGGGAAGACCGGATTCCAGCTGCCCAAATGGGCGGGCTCGTTCGGCTTCCAGATTATCGCCGCCCTTATCGTGGGCCTCGGCCTCGGACTGCTGGCCAAATACACCGGCAGCACCAAGGCCAACCCCAACGCGCTCGGCGCCACACTGCAGACCATCGGCTCAAGCTACGTGTCCCTGCTGCAGACCGCCGTCGTTCCGCTGATCTTCACCGCCGTGGTCAGCTCCATCTCCAACCTGCGCCAGGTATCGAACGCGGCCAGGCTGGCATGGAACACGCTGCTGTGGTTCGCCATCACGTCCCTGATCGCAGTGCTGATCGGCATGGGCCTGGGCGTCCTGCTGCAGCCCGGAGCCAACACCGGCATCAGCGGGGACGCCAAGTACACCGGCAAGTCCGGTGACTGGTGGGCCTTCCTCGTGGGCCTCTTCCCCAAGAACTTCCTGGGCCTGGGTGCCAGCTCCACCGTCGGCGATTCCGGCGCCGTCACCACCTCCGTCAGCTTCAACGTCCTGCAGATCCTGGTCATCGCCATCGCCGTGGGCGTCGCCGCCCTCAAGGTGGGCAAGGCTGCAGAGCCCTTCCTGAAGCTGAATGCCTCGGCCCTCGCCGTCATCCAGAAAGTCCTTTGGTGGATCATCCGCATCGCACCGCTGGGCACCATCGGCCTGATCGGCAACGCCGTCGCCGTCTATGGCTGGGACACCATCGGCTCGCTCGGCAAGTTCACCGTGGCCATCTACGCAGGCCTGGTCCTGGTGCTGTTCGTGGTCTACCCCATCCTGATCCGCAGCCACGGCCTGTCCATCAGGCAGTACTTCTCCGGCGTATGGCCCGCCGTCCAGCTGGCCTTCGTATCCCGCTCCTCCGTGGGAACCCTGCCGCTCACCCAGCGCGTGACCGAGCGCAGCCTGGGCGTCCCCCGCGCCTACGCTTCCTTCGCCGTGCCGCTGGGCGCCACCACCAAGATGGATGGCTGCGCGGCCATCTACCCTGCCGTGTCGGCCATCTTCGTGGCCCAGTTCTTCGGCATCCACCTGGACTTCAGCCAGTACCTGCTGATCGCCCTGGTCTCGGTCCTCGGATCCGCGGCAACCGCCGGCACCACCGGCGCCGTGGTGATGCTCACCCTCACGCTCTCCACGCTGGGACTGCCGCTGGCCGGCGTCGGACTCCTGCTCGCCATCGACCCGATCCTGGACATGGGCCGCACCGCTGTGAACGTTGCAGGCCAGGCGCTGGTCCCCACCATCGTGGCCAAGCGACAGGGCATCCTGGATGAGTCGCTGTACAACGCGCCCCGCAACGGCACGCCGTTTGTGGACGACAGCGACGCCGTGGCCACCGCGACCGACGGCACCACTGCTGACACCGCACCCCGCGAACTGCAGGATGCAAAGGCGTAACGGGCACCAGATATAGAAGAGCGTCCCCGGGAGATTACCCGGGGACGCTCTTTTTGGGTTAAGGACTCCGCAGCACGCTGGGTTAGCGGCCGCCGCCCCCGATTACTCCGCTCTGGACAGCCTTGGTCACCGCGTCCGCCTCGGCCTGTGTCAGCTTCCCGTCCGTGACCGCCTTGTCCAGCCGGCTCTTGAGCTCAGCGGCATGCTCGGACTGCTCCTCGCTGCGGATCTCCTGGAGGGCCGCTGTCACCTTCGCCTCATCAATGCCCAGCGATGTGGCAAGGGACTTGGCGAGCGCAGCCTCGCGGGCAGCCGCATCCGGCTTTTGCCCCTCAGCCGGCGGCGTGCTGGGCTTGTTGGCCTCGCGGAAGGTTTTCAGGGCTTCCTTCACCTTGGCTTCGTCCACGCCGAGCTTCGCTGCCAGCGTGGAGGCCTGCTCCAAGCCGTGACCGCCGCGGCCGCCGTGCCTGCCCATCCCGTCCTGGGCAGCGCCGGTGCTTCCGTCGGCCGAAGCGCTGGAACTCGAGCTGGGCGTGGGAGTGGGCGTCGTAGTGGTGGCAGAGGCCATCCCGGCAACGCCGATTCCGGCACCGAGCGCCAGCGCTGCCGCTGACAGGCCCAGGGTCATCTTCTTCGTGCGTTTCATCTTTTGTCTCCTGATTCGCCGTCGCGTGACGGCTGCTGGTGGTACACCTCTTGGCGAGACACACCAAGCTTCACTGGGAAGGATCAGGAGCGGCTGTTCGGAACCTTTCGTTCTCCTGTGAATCCGGTTGGACCCCCAGCCCTCGGGAGTCTCACAACTTGCATGCAGTGCAAAGTTGCACGTAGTGTAAGGGCTGTGGCAATACCCCTTTCTTCGCCAGGCGCTGAGCCGGCTACCCCATCGCGCCGGGAGCTCAACAAGGCAGCCACGCGCCAGGCCATCACGGACGCCGCGCTGGGACTTCTTCGTTCCAAGGGCCCCGGCAACTTTACGGTGGAGGACATCGCCGACGCCGCGGGCATTTCACGCCGCACCTTCTTCAACTACTTCAGCAGCACCGACGCCGCCCTGGCGTCCATCGTCCACGGCTTCCTGGACAAGGCCATACAGATTCTGCGCCTCCGCCCGGCAGAGGAACCCATGCTCGAGTCGGCGCAGGCCGCACTGGTGGCCCTGGCCGACCCCAAGGCCATAGCACCGCTGGCGGAACTGTTCACGCTGACGCAGCAAAGCCCGCTGATGTCCTACCCCGAACTCGAGGCATGGGACTACTGCCGGACCCAGGTCTTCACGGTCGCCCGGGAACGCCTCGCCGGTACCCCCGGCGGACAGGACGAGCTGTACGTCCACGCCTTGGCCGGCTCCATCATCTCCTGCGGCAAGGCAGCCATGGAGGTCTGGTTCAGCCGCCGCGGCCCGGACTTATCCCCCGCTTCGCTGGACGAGCTCCGCCAGCTGCTCATCGACTCCATGGCCCTGCTGGGCGCAGGCTTCAACACCTCTGCTTTCCCATCCGCAACCCGTTCCTCCTGATCAGATCGGCTCTCCCGCATGGCACTCCTCCTCTACCGCCTCGGCAAGTTCTCCTACCGCCGGCGCTGGCTTGTCATCTCGCTTTGGCTTGCCGTGCTGGTGGCCGTGGGCGGTTCGGCCGCGGCCTTCCACGGCACCCTGTCCAACAACTTCCAGATTCCCGGAACCGAAACCCAGCGGATCGCGGACAAGCTCAAGCAGGAGCTGCCCTCGGCGTCCGGCGGCAGCGCCACCATCGTCTTCGAAGCGCCCGACGGCGGCTTCACAGCGGAGAGCCGGGCGGCCGTAACGGACGCACTGAAGAAGCTCCAGACCCTCCCCGAAGTCCGCGGCACGGTGGATCCGTTCGCTACCCAGGCCCAGGTGGACCAGGCCGGCAAGGCCATCACCGACGGCGAACAGCAGCTGGCCGCCGGCCAGGCCCAGCTTGACGCCTCCCGGACACAGCTGGAGGCCGGCAAGGCGCAGCTTGCGGCCGCCGAGCAGCAGCTCACCGCGGCGGGAGCGCCGGCAGCACTGATTGAGGCCCAGCTGGGCCAGCAGAAGGCGGCGCTGGCGGCCGGGCAGGCCAAGCTCGACGCCGGCACCCAGGAACTGGAGGCCAATAAGGCCAAGCTGGAACTCGGCAAGCGCCAGGCCCAGGCAGCCTCCGCGATCCGCTTCGTTTCCGAGGACAACAAGGCGGCCGTGGCCCAGGTGCAGTTCAACACGTCCATCAACGGACTGGCCCCAACGGTCCGCAAGCAGGTGCAGCAGATCGCCCACGAAACCTCCTCGGCCGGTGTGACGGCATTCGCGAGCAAGGAGATCACCGAGGACATCTCGGCCCTCTTCGGTACCGCGGAAATCGTCGGCATCGCAGTGGCCGCATTGGTCCTCATCCTCATGCTGGGAACGCTGATTGCCGCCGGGCTTCCGCTGTTGATGGCCATCATGGGCGTCGGCGTGGGTGTCGGCATTACGTTCGCGCTCTCGGGCCTGTTCGACATGAGCTCCATCTCCCCCATGCTGGCCCTCATGCTGGGCCTCGCCGTGGGCATCGACTACTCCCTGTTCATCGTCAACCGGCACCGGACCCAGCTCCTGGCTGGCATGGACCCTGAAGAGTCCGTGGCCCGGGCCAACGGCACATCCGGCAACGCGGTGGTCTTCGCCGGCCTCACGGTGATCATCGCCCTCGCAGCCCTGGTGGTTCCCGGCCTGCCGTTCCTCACCGTCATGGGCCTTTCAGCAGCCGGAACCGTGGCCGTTGCGGTCCTGGTCGCCATCACCCTGACCCCCGCCATGCTGTCCCTGATCGGCCGGCGCATCATCTCCAAGCGGGCCTGGGCCAAGTCGGAGGCCCACAACGCTGAACCGGGCCACGAAGCCAGCGACCTTGCGCTCGACCGCGAACTCAGCACCCACGGTTGGGGCGGCTTGGTCACCAAGCACCCGTGGGTGGCGCTTATTGCCGGCGTCCTCCTGCTGGGCACCCTCGCCCTGCCGGCTACCCAGCTGCAGCTGGCCCTGCCCGACGGCGGCTCCGAACCCGTGGAGTCCGAGGCCTACCAGGCCTACGACCTGACCGCGCGCAGCTTCGGCGAAGGCGTCACCGGACCCATCGTGGCGGTGGGCGAGTTCCCCGCAAACCTGGACGCAACCCAGGCGCAGAAGCTGCAGTACGACATCGCGGACAAGCTCCGCGCCGTGGACAACGTGGTGGCCGCCGTGCCGGTGGCGCTCAGCGAAGACCGCCGCACCGCCGTGTTCCAGGTCATCCCCAAGGAGGGCCCGGCCAGCGCCAGTACGGTCAAGGTGGTTTCCGAACTGCGCGGGCTCAACGGCGACATCAAGGCCGACTACGACGTCGCCATGGGACTGACCGGGCAGACCGCCGGCAACGTGGACGTCTCCACGAAGCTTGGTGAGGCCCTGCCGCCTTACCTGGCGATCGTCGTCGGGCTTTCCCTGGTCCTGCTGCTGCTGGTGTTCCGCTCCATCGTGGTTCCGCTGCTGGCCACGGGCGGCTTCCTGCTGTCCCTGTCCGCCGCCTTCGGCGCCGTGGTGGCGGTGTACCAGTGGGGCTGGCTGGGGAACGTCTTCGACGTGGCCAACCCGGGTGCCGTGCTGAGCTTCCTGCCCATCATCCTGATTGGCGTGCTGTTTGGTCTGGCCATGGACTACCAGGTGTTCATCGCTTCCGGGATGCGCGAGGCCTACATGCACGGATCATCCGCCAAGGAGGCAGTCCGTGTGGGCTTCCGGCACGCGGCAGCTGTGGTTACAGCCGCGGCGATCATCATGGTGAGCGTGTTCTCCGGCTTCATCTTCAGCCACCTCACTATGGTCCGGCCGCTGGGCTTTGCCATGGCCTTCGGCGTCCTGTTCGACGCCTTCGTGGTCCGCATGACCATCGTGCCGGCCGTGATGTACCTGCTGGGCGCCAGGTCCTGGTGGCTGCCCCGCTGGCTGGACCGGATCCTGCCGGACGTGGACGTGGAGGGCGCCAAGCTCAACCGCGGCCAGGCTGCACCGGTTGCCGGCGAGCTGGTCCACTAGGCTGAAGCCGTGCTCCATCTGATCCTCGCCTCCCAGTCCCCCGCCCGCACCAAGCTCCTGGCCGAGGCCGGTATCCGGCACACCGTGCTGGTGTCCGACGTCGACGAAGCCGCCGTCCAGGAACGGTACGGCGTCACCGACCCGCATGACACCGCGCTGCTGCTGGCCCGGGCCAAGGCCGAGGCCGTCGCGTCGCTGCCGGAGGTGGAAGGTGCGCTGGTCCTTGGCTGCGACTCCGTCTTCGAGTTCGACGGCGAGGCTCACGGCAAGCCCTACACCGCCGACGTCGCACGCGAACGGATGCTGCGGATGAGCGGCAGGGCCGGCGTGCTGCACACGGGCCACTGGCTGGTGGACTGCAGGGACACGGACGACGACGGCAGCGGCGGCCGCGGCTCGGGCGCCACGCTCGGGGCGGTCGCCTCCGCCGAGGTTTCCTTCCTGGACATGGAACCGGCAGAGATCGACGCCTACATCGCCACCGGTGAGCCGCTGCACTGCGCGGGTTCCTTCACCATCGACGGCCTGGGCGGGGCCTTTATCCGGAAGGTCGACGGCGACCCGCACGCCGTCGTCGGCCTTTCCGTCTCCACCCTGCGCGGACTGCTCGCTGCCGCCAATGTGCGGATCACGGACCTCTGGCCGCCGCGCTAAGACCGGCGGTTTTCGGACCCCCTTGTAGCTTCCCTACAAAGGAAGGCTGCTTTACACGCGGATTCCGCAAGTAATATCGGCGGAACCCTCAAAACCGCGCTAGGCTCCCTGAAGGAAAGAAGGAGACGCCTTGTCAGCAAATTTGGAGCAGTCCGCAGGAACCACGCAGCCGAGCCTCACAAAGGTGCTGATCGCCAACCGCGGCGAAATCGCCGTGCGCATCATCCGGGCGGCCCGGGACGAGGGCCTCGCCTCCGTCGCCGTCTACGCTGACCCGGACCGCGATGCCCTGCATGTCCGGCTCGCTGACGAGGCCTACGCCCTGGGCGGCACCACCGCCGCCGAGTCCTACCTGGTGATGGACAAGATCATCGAGGCCGCCCGCCAGTCCGGCGCCGACGCCATCCACCCCGGCTACGGCTTCCTGGCCGAAAACGCCCAGTTCGCCGCCCGGGTGATCGAGGCCGGCATCACCTGGATCGGCCCCTCCCCCGAGGCGATCTCCGCCCTGGGCGACAAAGTCCAGGCCCGGCACATCGCCGAAAAGGTCGGCGCACCGCTGGTGCCCGGCACGGCCGATCCCGTTGAGTCCGCGCAGGAGGTCCTGGACTTCGTTGACCAGCACGGCCTGCCCGTGGCCATCAAGGCCGCCTTCGGCGGCGGCGGGCGCGGCATCAAGGTGGCCCGTACCCGGGAAGAAATCCCCGAACTGTACGAGTCCGCCGTCCGCGAGGCCACGGCAGCCTTCGGGCGCGGCGAATGCTTCATCGAGCGCTTCCTGGACGCCCCGCGCCACGTGGAGACCCAGTGCCTGGCCGATTCCCACGGCAACGTCGTGGTGGTGTCCACCCGCGACTGCTCGCTCCAGCGGCGCAACCAGAAACTCGTGGAGGAGGCCCCGGCCCCGTTCCTCACTGAGGACCAGAACCGCAAGCTGTACGAATCCTCCAAGGCCATCCTGAAAGAGGCCGGCTACCTGGGCGCAGGCACCTGCGAATTCCTGGTTGGCCAGGATGGAACCATTTCCTTCCTTGAGGTCAACACCCGCCTCCAGGTGGAGCACTGCGTCTCCGAGGAAGTGACCGGCATCGACCTGGTCCGCGAGCAGTTCCGGCTGGCCCGCGGCGAGGAACTGGGCTACGGCGACCCCGAGGTGCGCGGCCACTCCATCGAATTCCGCATCACCGGCGAGGATCCGGGCCGGAACTTCCTGCCCGCCCCCGGCACCCTCCGCGTTCTGAAAAACCCCACCGGCCCTGGTGTCCGCGTGGACTCAGGCGTGGAGCAGGGCGACGTGATCAGCGGAAACTTCGACTCCATGCTGTCCAAGCTCATCATCACCGGCGCCAGCCGCCCGCAGGCCCTGCAGCGTGCCCGCCGCGCCCTGGAGGAGATGGTGGTGGAGGGCATCCCCACCGTCATCCCGTTCGACCTCGCTGTCGTCTCGGACCCTGCGTTCGCACCCGCCGAAGGACCCTTCAAGGTCCACACCCGGTGGATCGAAACCGAATTCAGCAACAACCTGCCCGCATGGACCCCTGAGGGGACCGCTGACGGCGAAGGCTCCGGCGAAGACCGCCAGCGCGTGGTGGTGGAGGTAGGCGGCAAGCGCCTTGAGGTGGTCCTTCCCGCGTCCCTGGGCACGCCGGGAACCGCAGCAGCTGCGGGCAAGCCGGGCAAGTCCAAGAAGCGCTCCCGCTCTGCAGGGCCCGCCGCCGCCACCGGCAATGCGCTGACCTCCCCCATGCAGGGAACCATTGTGAAGGTGGCTGTGGCCCACGGCGACGTGGTGTCCGAAGGCGACCTGGTGGTGGTCCTCGAGGCCATGAAGATGGAGCAGCCGCTCACCGCACACCGTTCCGGCACCATCACGGGCCTGACCGCAACGGCCGGCGAGACGGTGTCCGCGGGCGCCATCATCGCCACCATCGAGGACTAGAAGGCGGCCCGACAGCCATGCTCGCACCAAGTTTCCAGGAAGAAGTGGACCGCTACCACCAAGCGGTTCCCGAGATCACCCGCGGCAATGCGGCTCCAATCAAGGAACTGTACTCCCGGCTGGATGACGTCACGCTGGCCAACCCGTTCGGCGGGATCGCCCGCGGCTGGGCCCAGGTGGAAGCCCGGTTGGACCAGGCGGCACGCCAGTTCCGCGACGGCGAGATGCTGGGCTTCGACACCGTGACCTCCTACACGGCGCGCGACACTGCCTACCTGGTGGAGACAGAGCATTTCCGGGCACGGCTTGACGGGGCTGCAGCCACGGAGGAGTTCGCCCTGCGCGTGACCAGCATCTTCCGCCGCGAGGAGGGCTACTGGAAGCTGCTGCACCGCCACGCGGACCCGGCGGCCCGGCCCCAGTCCCGCCGGTCGCTGACGCAACCGCCGGCCTGAGCCCGCACCTAACCTGAGCCGGCCCATAGCCTGACCCGCAAACAGCCCGACCCGGCGGTTGCAGTCCTGGGGCCGGCAGGCGTGGTGCTGGCAGGTGCAGCCGCCAGGATGCAGACTTTACTCATGCTGCCTTTCCTGCTCCTTGCCTCCCGTGCGGAGGATGCCGCCGCGGAGGACGAGTACGCCGCCTACCTGAGGTACGGCGGACTTGAAGAACGGGAGCTGGTCCGCGTCCGGCTCGAAGCCGCTCCCCTGCCCTCGCTGGACCTTTCAAAGTACTCCGGCGTGATCGTCGGCGGCAGCCCCTTCACCTCCAGCGACCCGCCGGAGCACAAAAGCGCCGTCCAGCACCGCGTGGAGCAGGAGTTGGCAGCGCTCCTGGACCAGCTGGTGGACCTTGACTTCCCGTTCCTCGGCGCCTGCTACGGGGTCGGCACGCTCGGGAGCCACCAGGGCGCCGTGATCGACCGGACCTACGGCGAGCCGCTGGGCGCGGTGCAGGTGGAACTGACTGAGGAGGGACTGCAGGACCCCATCCTGCAGGGCATGCCCCAAACCTTCACGGCGCTGACCGGACACAAGGAAGCCGTCAGCTCGCTGCCCCCGCACGCTGTGCTGCTGGCGCGGGCGGCCTCCTGCCCCGTCCACATGTTCCGCGTCAAGACCAATCTTTACGCCACCCAGTTCCATCCGGAGCTGGACACCGACGGGCTGGTGACCCGGATCGACATCTACCGGCATGCCGGCTACTTCCCGCCGGAGTCGGCAGACGAGCTCATGGCGGCGGCACGGCAGTTCACCGTCACCGAGCCCATGGCCGTGCTGAAGAACTTCGTGGCCCGCTACGCCCGCTGAGCCCCAACCACCCAAGCCGCGGCAGCCCCGCCGTCGTGCGTTCCTGCCCGGTTACCTCCGGCACTTAAGGCAGATGCCCGGCACCAACCCCGTTATTGCGGGGGCGGGGCCGGGCATCTCAGCCACTAACCGGGCCGGACTGCACCAGGGCGTCAGGCCACGTTGTTCTCGTAGTCCACGTCCCGGGTTTCGCGGGTGAGGAACAGCGCGATCAAGGTGAGCACCGCCATCGAGGTCAGGTAGACCCCGACCAGGACCGGGCTGCCCTTGGCAGCTTCCCAGAGGGCCACCGCGATGAACGGCGCCACTGCTGCACCCAGGATGCTGGAGAAGTTGTAGCTGATGGCGGATCCGGTGTACCGCACGTTGGTGGGGAACAGTTCGGGCAGCAGCGCCCCCATCGGGCCGAAGGTGAGGCCCATGAGCGAGAACCCGAGGATCAGCAGGCCCATGGTGCCCACGAAGCCGCCGCTGAACAGCGGAACGAACAACAGGCCGAAGACGAAGATCCCGGCAGTGACTGCGAGGAGCATCTTGCGGCGGCCGAACTTTTCCGCCAGCGGTCCGGAGACAAGGGTGAAGATGCCGAAGAAGACGACGCCGGCAATCAGCATCCAGAGGAAGTCGTTGCGGCTGTAGCCAAGGCCGGGGACGAACGCGGCGGCGGCGGCTTCGCTCATCGGTTTGCCGGCCTTTTCGGCTGCGGCCTTGGCGCCTTCCAGGGTTGGCTTGGTGCCGTAGGTGAGCGTGAACGTTGTCATCAGGTAGAAGAGCACGTAGGTGGCCAGCATGATGAAGGTACCCAGGATCAGCTGGCGCCAGCTGGTCTTGAAGACGCGGCCCAGCGGCAGCTTGGCGACCTCGTTGGACTCCAGGACCTTGGTGAAGGCCGGGGTTTCGATCAGCTTGAGGCGGACGTACAGGCCGATGATGACCATGACGGCGCTGAGCAGGAACGGCACGCGCCAGCCCCATGCCGCGAAGGCCTCCGGCGCCAGGGTGTAGCTTGCCACCAGGAAGATGACGTTGGCGATGATGAAGCCGATCGGGGCGCCGAGCTGCGGGAAGGTGCCGTAGATGGCGCGCTTGTTGGCGGGAGCATTTTCGGTGGCCAGCAGCGCGGCCCCGCTCCATTCGCCGCCGAGCGCCAGGCCCTGGGCGAAGCGCATGACCACCAGCAGGGCCGGCGCCAGGAACTCCCAGCCCGGAACCAGCGCGGTGGGAAGGCAGCCGATGAGGAACGTGGCGATACCCATGGTCAGCAGCGAAGCCACCAGCGTGCCCTTGCGGCCGAACTTGTCACCGAAGTGCCCGAAGATGATGGAGCCGAGGGGGCGGGCGATGAAGGCCACGCCAAACACGGCAAAGGAGCTCAGCAGCTGCGTGGTTTCGTTCGCGCTGGGGAAGAAGAGCTTCGGGAAGACGAGGACGGCGGCGGTGGCGTAGACGTAGAAGTCGTAAAACTCCACTGTGGTGCCGATCAGGCTGGCCACGATGACGCGGCCGCGGGAGTTCACCGGCTGCTGTGCACCTGGCAGCGCGGTGGTATCGGTGGATGACATAGGTAAGCACTTTCGTGAGACCGGCCGGGCACAGGCAGGACCGCCACCCGGCTCGAATAGTTAGAGTTCGATCTTACTTGCCTCCGTCCAGTCAATGGACGAAACGTCCAGCATCCGGACGGGTGTTGTCTGTCTCACAATCCGGCTGTTCCCCGGCGCCTCACGCCCCCTGACTGTGCCGGATAGGCAAAAGTCACAGCGCGTTAACACACATCGACTGTCCACGAAACGAGCCATCCCTAGGTTTGAGGAAACCCCATCCCCGAAGGAGGTAAACCGTGACTGTTGACCGCACTGTCGAAACCGGCGTACAGCCCGGCCCTGCCCGCGCCACAGACTCACCTGCCCTTGAATTCCGCCCCGGCCGCTGGATCGCCAACTGGGATGCGGAGAACAAGGAGCAGTGGGAAACCGCGGGCCGCGCCATCGCACGCCGGAACCTGAACTGGTCCATCTTCGCCGAGTTCCTGGGCTTCGTGGTCTGGCAGCTCTGGTCCATCGTGGTGGTCCAGCTTCCCGCCGCCGGCTTCACCTTCTCCACGTCGGAGATCTTTTGGCTCATCTCCATGCCCAGCCTGGTGGGCGCCACGCTCCGCATTCCCTACACGTTCATGGTCCCCCGCTTCGGGGGCCGGAACTGGACCATTGTGTCCGCCCTGCTGCTCCTGATCCCCTCCACCGGGCTGGCCCTCTGCGTCTCCAACCCGGAGACCCCATTCGGCGTCATGCTCCTTGTGGCGGCCCTGGCCGGCTTCGGCGGCGGAAACTTTGCCAGCTCCATGGCCAACATCACCTTCTTCTACCCGGCCCGGGAAAAGGGCTGGGCGCTGGGCCTGAACGCCGCGGGCGGAAACCTCGGTGCCGCCGTCGCACAGCTTGCCGTTCCCATTGTGATCACCCTGCTGGCCGCCGGCACCGTGAACCTTCCCATGGCCGGCTGGATGTGGGTTCCCTTCATCCTGCTGGCAGCCTTTGGGGCCTTCAAATACATGAACAACCTCACCAGCGCCAAGGGCGACGTGGCCGGATCGGTGGCGGCGCTCAAGGAACCGCACCTGTGGATCATGGCGCTGCTGTACATCGGGACGTTTGGTTCCTTCATCGGCTTCGCCGGCGTGTTCCCCAAGCTGATCAAGGACTACTTCCCCGGGTTCTCCACCATCGGCGTGGGAACCGTGGCCCTCTCTCTCGCCTTCCTGGGCCCCCTGGTGGGCTCGCTGGCCCGCCCCTACGGCGGACGCATGGCGGACCGCATGGGCGGAGCCCGGATGACCGTTTCGGCCTTCGCCGCCATGGCCGTAATCACGCTGACCATGGTCTGGACGCTGCCGCTGAAGAACTTCCTGCTCTTCCTGGTCCTGTTCCTGATGCTGTTCACTGCCAGCGGCTTCGGCAACGGCGCCACCTACCGGATGATTCCGGTCATCTTCGCCACCTCCAGCCGGGCCGCGCGCAAGGGCGCAAGCTCCGTGGCCACGCAGCGGCTGGCGTCCTCTGCCCTCGGCCTGATCTCCGCTATCGGGGCCTACGGCGGCTTCGTCATCCCCCAGGTCCTGAACGCCTCCAGCAGCGCCAGCGGTTCCTACACCCCCGCCTTCTACGGGTTCGTCGGCGCGTATGTCCTGATGCTGGTGGTCTGCTGGGCCTGCTACATCCGCAAGGCAGGCCGGAACGCGATGGGACACATCTAGCATGCCCGCAAGCGCCGACACGCACTGCCCCTACTGCGCCCTGCAGTGCGCCATGACGCTCACGCCCACCGCAGGCCTGGCAACGGCTGCCCAGCCGGGGCCGGGCTCCGCGCCGGCACCCGGTTCCACGCCCGGACCTGCATCCAACCCTGCACCCGCCCTGGAGGTTGCCGGCCGGGACTTCCCCACCAACCGCGGCGGCCTGTGCCGCAAGGGCTGGACCTCGCCATCGCTACTGAACCACGCGGGCAGGATCACTGAGCCCCTGCTGAAGGGTCCCGACGGCGCGCACCGCCCCATCGGCTGGGACCAAGCCCTGGACCTCGCGGCCCGGGCAGTGAAGGACGCCTGCGCCCGGTACGGTGCGGACGCCGTGGGCGTGTTCGGCGGCGGTGGACTCACCAACGAGAAGGCCTACATGCTGGGAAAGTTCGCCCGGCTGGCCCTCGGCACGTCCCGCATCGACTACAACGGCAGGTTCTGCATGTCCTCCGCTGCGGCTGCCGGGATGCGGGCCTTCGGCGTGGACCGCGGCCTGCCTTTCCCGGTCGAGGCGCTGGACACCGCCAGCACCATCCTGCTGCTCGGTTCGAACGTTGCCGAGACCATGCCGCCGTTCGTGCAGCACCTCAAGGGCGCCCGCGACGCCGGCGGCTTGATCGTGGTTGATCCGCGCCGATCCGCCACCGCAGCCTTCACGGCAGATGGCGGCGGACTCCACCTCCAGCCGCTGGCCGGCACCGACCTCACCCTGCTGCTCGGCCTCTCCCACGTGGTCATCCACGAGAACCTCGTGGACAGCGCCTACGTCCAGGAGCGCACTTCCGGCTACAGCGCCGTGGCCCGCAGTGTCAACGCCTTCTGGCCCGAACGCGTCCAGTCGATTACCGGCGTCCCGGCGGAGCTGATCCGGCAGACGGCCCGCATGCTTGCGGCCGGAGCCCGGGCGCGCGGGAGCTACATCCTCACGGGCCGCGGGGTGGAACAGCATGTCGACGGCACCGACACCGCCACCGCCGCCATCAACCTCAGCCTCCTGCTGGGCCTGCCCGGGTCCGCCCGCAGCGGCTACGGCACCCTCACCGGCCAGGGCAATGGCCAGGGCGGCCGCGAACACGGCCAGAAGGCGGACCAGCTTCCGGGCTACCGCAAAATCACCGACCCTGCCGCCCGCGCGCACGTCGCCTCCGTCTGGGGTGTCCCCGAGGACCTGATCCCCGGCCCCGGCCTGCCGGCCGTGCAGCTGCTGAAGTCATTGGGAAAGCCCGACGGCGTCCGGTGCCTCTTCGTCCATGCCTCCAATATTGCGGTGGCGGCACCCGATGCGAATGCCGTGATCGCTGGGCTGCGCAGCCTGGACTTCCTGGTGGTCTGCGACTTCTTCCTGTCCGAAACGGCCGCGGAAGCGGACCTGATCCTGCCCGTGCTGCAGTGGGCCGAAGAGGACGGCACCCTGACCAACTTGGAAGGACGCGTGCTGCGCCGCCGTCGCGCCGTCTCCCCGCCCCCCGGCGCCCGCAGCGAAATGTGGATCATGGCCCGCCTGGCCGAGCGGTTGGACGCACCCTCCACCTACAGCGAGGACCCGGAGACGGTCTTCGAGGAGCTGCGGCTCGCCTCCGCCGGTGGCCTCGCTGATTATTCAGGCATCGACTACGCCATGCTGGACCGCGGGGAGCCCGCATACTGGCCGTACCCGGCCGGCAGTTCCGGAACGCCGCGGCTGTTCACCGACCGCTTTTCGCACCCCGACGGCAAGGCGCAGCTGGTCCCGGTGGCGCCGCGCCGCCGTCGTACGCCTGCTGTCAGCCCCGGCCCCGCTGCAAAGGAAATGACCCTCATCACCGGCCGGCTCCTGGAGCACTACCAGTCCGGTGCCCAGACGCGGCGCGTGGCGGAGCTCCTCGCCGCCCAGCCCGAGGCGAAAGTGCAGCTCCACCCCGCGGCAGCGGAAGCGATGGCCATCGCCGAGGGATCATTGGTCTCCGTGGCCAACAGCCGCGGCGAGGTGGTGTGCCGGGCGGAGCTGAGCACGGCAATCCGCCCCGAGACGGTTTTCCTGCCCTTCCATTTTCCGGGTTCCGAAAGCGCCAACCGGCTGACCGAAGCGGCCACCGATCCCGTCTCCGGAATGCCCGAATTCAAGTTCAACACCGTGTGGGTCCGGCCGGTGCCCGCACCCGATTCCGCCCGCATGCTGCAAACGACGGAGGCCTCATGAGCGAGCAGATTGTCATCGTGGGATTCGGCCCCGTAGCCGCCAGGCTGGTGGATGAGCTGCTGCCCGCCGTGCGCGGAGGCCGGATCCGGCTCACCGTGGTGGGCGCGGAAGCCGATGCCGCCTACAACCGCGTGCTCGTGGCGGATCTCGGGGTCGGCCGGACCACTGCAGACGCCCTGGCACTTGCTGACGCGGCCGGGCTGGCCGAGGAGGGCGTGGACGTCCGCCTGGGCCTGCGGGTGAAGCGCGTGGACCGGGCGCGGCAGCAGGTCCTGCTCTCGGACGGGTTCGTGGTCCACTACGACCGGCTGGTCTTCGCCACCGGGTCCCGCCCGGTGATCCCCAACCTCACCGGCATCAACCCGGATCCCGCTACCCCGGTCCTTCCCGCGGGCGTTACGGCGCTGCGGGACCTGAGCGACGCCGGTGTGCTGCGGAAGGCGGTGGACGGCGGCAAGCGGGTGGTGGTGCTGGGCGGCGGGGTGCTGGGGCTGGAAACGGCGTTGGCCGCCGCGGAGGAGGGCGCCACCGTGACGGTGGTCCACAACGGCCCGCACCCGCTGGGCCGGAGCATCGACCGCGGCGGCGGAGCGGTCCTTGCCGCGGGGCTGCGGCGTTGCGGCGTACGGGTGGCCGGCAACGCACGTTCCACGGGGGTGGAGCACAACGGGCCCGACGGCGGCTTCTCGGCTTTGCTGCTCGATGACGGGTCCGCGATTGACGGCGACCTCCTGGTCATTTCGTGCGGTGTCCGTCCCCGGACCGAACTGGCCGAAGGATGCGGGCTGTCCACCGGCACCGGCATCCTGGTGGACCACCGGTTGCGGGCGCACCACGAACCGTACATTTTCGCCATCGGCGACTGCGCCGAGGTCCGCTGCCCGGACCCGGGCTGCGCGGGGTGCCGCAATGCCAAGGGTCCGTCGGGGCTGGTGGGGCCGGGCTGGCGGCAGGCAGAGTGGCTGGCCGGCTACCTCACCCTGCTGGCCGAAGGGGCAGCCGCGGAAGCCGAGCTGCTGCCCGCCCTGCCGCCGGAGCAGCCCGGCGTGGTGGTCTTGAAGGCCCGTGGAATGAACATGGCCGTGGCCGGCGACAACTCCGCCGATCCCTGGGACGAGGAGATTCTCACGGCCGGGGCAGCCACCGGCCGGCCCCGCCTGCAGGTCTCGCAGTGGGCAGATCCGGAGCACGGCCGGTACGTCAAAATGACCACGCGTGGGGGCGTCCTGGAAGGACTGGTGGCAGTGGGCATGCCGAGGACGGCTGCCGAGCTGGTGGGGCTCTTTGAACGTGGGGCTGAACTGCCCGCGGACCGGTCGCTGCTCCTCCGCCTGGACGGTCCGGACCAGCTGCCGGGCGCCGGCCCGGCGGATCCCGCCGGAACCGTGTGCCGGTGTGCCGGCGTGAGCGGGGCTGCCATTACGGCTGCGGTCTCCGATGGCTGTGCCACTGTTGCGGAGGTTTCGAAGGCAACGCGCGCGGGCACCGGCTGCGGCGGCTGCCACGAGGACCTCAAGGGCCTTATCGAACGGCACTTCTCCCCAGCCTTGCCCTAACCTCGCAAGCTCGGTCAGGGAACCCGGCGGCCGTGGCCCCACCCAGCCTTGCCCTAACCTCGCAAGCTCGGTCAGGGAACCCGGCGGCCGTGGCCCCACCCAGCCTTGCCCTAACCCCGCAAAGCCCGGTCAGGGAACCATAGTTGACGGCGCATGAACATGGCGGCGAAGGTAAAGGCACCACCATTGATTGGGGGGTGTTCCGGCATCCGCCCGTCCGTGACATTGAGTCGCGGCAGTTCACGACGAAAGGACACTGATGTCCCTCCTCGATTCCGCCCCCTGGGACGGCAACATCTACCTCAACGGCTGGCGCAAGGGCGGCGGCGGAACCGGAACCAGCGTTGAACCGGCCACCGGCGCCCAGCTGGGCAACTACGGGGTCGCCTCCGTGGAGGACGTCCGGGAAGCTGCCACAGTGGCGGCGAAGGCCCAAAAGGACTGGGCCGCGCGCAACCCGGAGGAGCGCGCCGCCGTGCTGCGCCGCGCCGGGCAGCTCTGGGAGGAGCACACCGCGGAGGTCCAGGACTGGATCGTCCGGGAATCCGGCGGCATTGCGCCCAAGGCAGGGCTGGAAACCCACATTGCCGCGAACGAATGCTACGACGCCTCGGCGCTGCCCTCGCTGCCGGCCGGGGATGTGCTCACCTCCAACGAGAACCGCTGGTCCTTTGCCAGGCGCCGCCCGGTGGGCGTCGTCTCCGTGATCGCGCCGTTCAACTTCCCGCTGATCCTCTCCATCCGCGCCGTCGCCCCTGCCCTGGCGCTGGGGAACGCCGTGCTGCTCAAACCGGATCCCCGGACCGCTGTCTGCGGCGGCGTCACCCTCATGCGGATCTTCGAGGAGGCCGGCCTCCCGCCGGGGCTGCTGTCGCTGCTGCCCGGCGGCGCGGACATCGGTGCGGCCGTGGTGGAGGCGCCGGAAGTTCGCGTCATCGCCTTTACGGGTTCGACGGCGGCCGGGCGGAAGATCGGCGAGACCGCCGGACGCCTGCTCAAGCGTGCCCACCTGGAGCTTGGCGGCAACAACGCACTGATCGTGCTGCCGGGTGCGGACCTGGCCAAGGCCGCGTCGGCCGCCGCGTTCGGATCGTTCATGCACCAGGGCCAGATCTGCATGGCCGCGGGCCGTCATATCGTGCACGAGGACATCTACGACGACTACGTTGCCGCACTGTCGGAAAAGGCCGCCCACCTTCCGGTCGGTGACCCAAAGAGCGGCACCGTGGCGCTGGGACCGGTCATCGATGAGCGGCAGCTGCACCGCGTGGACGGCATTGTCCAGGAGGCAGTGAAGGGCGGCGCCCGCGTGGCGGCCGGCGGTACCCACGATGGACGCTTCTACCAGCCCACCGTACTGGTGGACCTCAAGCAGGACAGTCCGGCCTGGAAGGATGAAATCTTTGGTCCCGTGGCCCCGGTAACCAGCTTCTCCACCGTGGAGGAGGCAGTGGCCCTGGCCAACGACAGCGAATACGGCCTGTCCATCGGCATCCTGGGCGACGTCGGCATGGCCATGACCATTGCCGACCAGCTGGACTCCGGCAAGGTCCACATCAACGAGCAGACCGTGTCGGACGAAGCCAATTCGCCATTCGGCGGCATGAAAGATTCGGGCAACGGCTCACGGATCGGCGGCCACCACGCCAACATGGAGTCCTTCACCGAAATCCAGTGGCTTACCATGCGCCCGGACATCGCCCCGTATCCGTTTTAAGCTGGCGCTGCCGGTTCACCGGAAGCGCCTCAGACCGTGGCCAGGAAAGCCGCTGCCGGTCCTGCAAACGGAAGCAGGACCGGCAGCGGGCAACTGAGCCGTTCCCCTTATTCGACTTCCCCGGCGGCCACGGCCTCCGCGTACTTGGTGAGGTCCGGGCCCAGCTGGAAGTCCACGAACTGGCCCTTCAGCTTCTCGAACAGGAATTCGTACACCTTGTCCTTACCGGATCCGGACAGCGATGAAGCCGCCTCCCGGACCGCTTCCTGCAGTGCCCGGTCGGCATCCAGCAGGATCTTTTCCCGCGCCTGCTCGTTCCACTTGATGTCCTGCAGTTCCATGGGCCCCTCCTTGCGTCGACGGCTGGTACAGGAACGGCCGGGAACTTCATGGAAATTCCCGGCCGCGCCTGGTTCGAGTCTAGGCAGGTGGCGCCGGAGGGGTCCAGCCCCGCCCGTGGCCGGGAAGATTTACATGTGGACGTGCAGTCGGCGGGCTGCCTCGGAGATGGACCCGGTCAGCGACGGGTACACCGTGAAGGTGCTGGCGACGTCGTCCACGTGCAGTTTCTGCTTCACCGCAATGGAAATGGGGAAGATCAGTTCGGACGCGTTGGGTCCCACCACCACACCGCCGATCACGGTGCCCGAGCCCTTCCGCGCGAAGATCTTCACGAACCCATCCTTGGCGTTGCGCATCTTGGCGCGGGCGTTGCTTCGCAGGGAGAGCTTGATGATGTCGGCCTGGTACTTGCCGGATTCGATCTCTGCCTCGGACACGCCAACGTTCGCGATTTCGGGCGAGGTGAAGATGTTGGACGCTACCTGGTGGAGCTTGAGCGGGGTGACGCCGTCGCCCATGAAGTGCGCCACCGCGATGCGCCCCTGCATGGCGGCCACCGAGGCCAGCGGCAGGACACCGGTGCAGTCACCGGCGGCGTAGATGTTGGGGGCCGTGGTGCGGGACACGCCGTCCACCTTGATGTGGCCGCTGTCGCTGACCGCCACCCCGGCCTCCTCCAGGCCGATGCCGGCGGTGTTTGGGATGGAGCCCAGGCACAGCAGGCAGTGGCTGCCGGTCACCTTGGTGCCGTCCGAGAGCGTGACCACCACGCCGTCGTCCGTGCGCTCGACGGACTGGGCACGGGAGCGGGACAGGACCCGGACGCCGCGGCGTTCAAACACTTCCTCAAGGACCACTGCGGCGTCCACGTCCGAGCCCGGCAGCACGCGGTCGCGGCTGGAGACCAGGGTGACTTTGGAGCCGAGGCCGTTGTAGGCGGACGCGAATTCGGCGCCGGTTACGCCGGAGCCCACCACGATGAGCTCCTCGGGCAGTTCATCCAGGTTGTAGATCTGGGTCCAGTTCAGGATCCGTTCCCCGTCCGGGCGGGCCGTTTCCAGTTCGCGCGGGTGCGCCCCCACAGCCAGCAGGACGGTGTCCGCTTCGATCGTCTCGGTGCCATCAACGGTGAGGACCTCGATGGTGTGGCTGTCCAGGAGGCGACCGGAACCGGCGATGATGCGGACGCCCTGCTTTTCGAGGCCGTCGCGGATGTCCTGCGACTGGGTGCGGGCCAGGTTAAGGAGGCGGTCGTTGATGTGCTTGAGGTCGGCGCGCATCACGGGCACAAAGTCGCCGCCGTCGACGTCGAACTTCACGCCCAGCTCGCCGGCCTCGGCAACGCGCGTCATCAGGTCCGCCGTGGCAATGAGGGTCTTGGACGGAACCACGTCCGTCAGCACGGCGGAGCCGCCCAGGCCCGCGCGCTCAACGATGGTGACCGTCGCTCCAAGCGAGGCGGCCACCATGGCGGCTTCGTATCCGCCGGGACCACCTCCCAGGATTGCGATCCGGGGGGAACTGAAATCTGGGTGCGTAGTCACAGTCATCCATTCTCGCCCATTTACCGCCTGACCACCAAGAAAACAGGGCATCCTGCGGGCCGCAGTGACAGGGGTAACAGGGGCGGCAGGATAACTTGTACTGGTGAGTACAACAGACTTCCTGAACACGGACCCGTTCGCCGCCGCCCGCGCCGCCGCCGACTACATCGCCGAGGAGACCGGCGTGGACCGCCACGACACCGCACTGGTCCTCGGCTCCGGCTGGGGCGAGGCCGCTGACCTGATCGGCGAGACCACCGCCACCCTGTCCGCCGAGGAAGTCCCCGGCTTTCACTCCCCTGCCGTCGAGGGCCACGTGGGCACCATCCGCTCCGTGCTGACCAAGGGCGGCAAGCGCGCCCTGGTCCTGGGCGCCCGCACCCACTATTACGAAGGCAAGGGCGTTCGCGCCGTGGTGCATGGCGTCCGCACCGCGGCAGCCGCCGGGTGCAGCACCCTGGTCCTCACCAACGGCTGTGGCGGGCTCAACGAGGCCTGGGCACCCGGCACGCCGGTCCTGATCCGGGACCACATCAACCTCACCGCGGCCTCACCGCTGGAAGGGGCCACGTTCGTGGACCTGACGGACCTCTACTCACCAAGGATCCGCGGACTTGCCCGCGAAGTGGATCCCACCTTGGACGAAGGCGTCTACGCGCAGTTCCCCGGCCCGCACTATGAGACCCCGGCGGAAGTGCAGTACGCCAAGCGCATCGGCGCCGACCTGATCGGCATGTCCACGGCGCTGGAGGCCATCGCCGGCCGGCACGCCGGCATGGAAGTATTCGGCATTTCGCTGGTCACCAACCTCGCCGCGGGCATCAGCCCCCAGCCGCTGAGCCACCAGGAAGTCCTTGAATCCGGCGAGGCTGCGGGTCCCCGCATCTCAAGGCTGTTGGCCGACATCATCGCCCGGCTCTAGCAGGACCACGCACCCGGGTGCATCACGGCGGGGTGCAATGACGATAGCGTTGTGCCCATGACCACTGCCGATGCCGAACTCCGCCTGCTCGCCGAGGCCCGCGAATGGGCTGCCCAGGACCCGGACCCCGTAACCAAGGCGTCCCTCCTGGAGCTTGTCCGCCTTGCCGACGACGGCGATCCGGCGGCCCGGCAGGAACTGGAAGACAGCTTCCGCGGCACGCTGCAGTTCGGCACCGCCGGCCTGCGCGCCGCCCTGGGACCCGGGCCCAACCGGATGAACCGGGTGGTGGTGCGCCGCGCCGCGGCGGGACTCGCCGCTTTCCTGGTGGACGCCGTGGCAAAGGCGGCGGCCGGCACCCGGCCGCGCGCCGTCGTCGGCTATGACGCCCGGCATAACTCCGATGTCTTTGCGGAGGAGACGGCCGCGATCTTCACCGCGGCCGGTATCGAGACGTTTCTGCTGCCGGCCGCCCTCCCCACTCCCCTGCTGGCCTACGCGGTCCGCGCGCTGGACTGTGACGGCGGCGTCATGGTCACCGCCAGCCACAACCCCCCGCAGGACAACGGGTACAAGGTGTACCTGGGCCGGCATGCCGTGGCCGCGGACGGTGACGGTGCCCAGATCGTGGCCCCTTACGACGCCGAAATCGCTGCGCGCATCAGCGCGGTGAGACCGCTGGAATCAATTGCACTGGCAGCGGACGGGTGGACGGTCCTGGACGGCTCGCTGGCCGCCGGGTACGAACGGACGACGGCGGCACTCGCCATGGCGGAGCGCTTCCCCGCACGCGACCTGAAGATCGTCCTGACCCCGCTGCATGGTGTGGGCGGCGGCACTGCGCTGGACGTCCTGAAGGCGGCAGGTTTCACGGATGTCACCGTGGTGGCCGAGCAGGCGGAGCCGGACCCTGATTTTCCCACCGTCAGTTTCCCCAACCCGGAGGAACCCGGGGCGCTGGACCTCGCCCTGGAAGCGGCCGCGCGGCTGGATGCCGACCTGGTCATCGCCAATGACCCCGATGCCGACAGGGCTGCAGTAGCGGCGAAAGATCCTGACACCGGCGCCTGGCGGATGCTCCGCGGCGATGAAGTGGGATCACTGCTGGGCGCGCACATGGTGGCCCGGCTCGCGGACGGCGCCCCCGGCGACGAAGCCGACGGCCGGGGCGTCTTTGCCAATTCGATTGTTTCCTCCCGACTGCTGGCCCGCATCGCCAATGCTGCCGGCTTCGCGCACCAGGAAACACTGACCGGATTCAAATGGATCTCCCGCGTTCCCGGCCTGGTCTACGGGTACGAAGAGGCACTGGGATACTGCGTGGCGCCGGACTTGGTGAAGGACAAAGACGGCATCTCCGCCGCGGTCCTGATCGCCGAACTCGCCGCCACCGCCAAAGCCGCAGGCAAGACGGTCTTCGACACCCTGGATGAGCTGTACCTCCAGCACGGCCTGCACGCCAGCGACCAGCTCAGCATCAGGGTTGCGGACCTGGGGCTGCTGGACGCCATGATGAACCGCCTGCGCGTTTCGCCGCCGGAATCTTTCGGCCAGTCAGCGGTGGAGGTCTTCACCGACCTTGCCGAGGGCACCGCCCAGCTGCCGCCCACCGAGGGCCTGCTCTACATCACCCGGAACCTGACCCGGGTCATCATCCGGCCCAGCGGTACGGAGCCCAAGCTCAAGTGCTACCTGGAGGTCATCCACCAGGTTGGATCCGCCGCGGAGCTGCCGGCCGCACGCCAGGCGGCCCGGGCTTCCCTGGACGAGGTCCTGCACGACGTCAGCGAAGCGCTGGGGCTTTAACAGGTCACTAAGCACGAAAGGGGCGCCGGACTGTTCAGAGTCCCGGCGCCCCTTTTCCGGCTCCGGCGAATTACTGGAGACCCACCTCGACGAAGCCGTTGGTGACGCGGGTGGGGTACGCTGCGAGCCGCAGGCCGGGACTGGTGAAGCACTCCCCTGTCTCCAAGTCATAGACCTCCTTGTGCAGCGGCGAGGCGATGGTGGGCCTGGCACCCTTGGAGCCCAGGATGCCACGGGCCATGACGTGGGCTCCGGTGGCCGGATCCTCATGGGCCACGGCGAAGACTTCCTCCGGGCCGGTGCGGAAAAGCGCCACCTGGCGCCCTGCAACCAAGGCGGCCTCGCCCCACGCCGGTTCGAGGTCCTCAACCGCGCAGACACGGTGCCAGCCGGTCTCAAATCCAGCGAGGTCTGATTCGGCGGCGAGCGCCCCAAGTTCCAGTGTTGCCGTCATGTCCGGCTCCTTTCCCTGTGCCTGTTGTCCTTGCAGCGGCTGCTTTTGCGGCCGTGTCCCACGCTAAGGTCCAGGTGTTTCATAGGGGTGCGGTACATATGTCCGGCGCGTAAAAGAGACCTAACCCGGGTGGAAATGCATCCGTGATGCAGAAGTTAAGTTGACGAAACAATTGGGAAACTGAGGCGAAACTGCCCCTTCCTAGGCTGGAGGCACAAGCTGCAGAGCACCGTCTGCGGCCCATGCGAAAGGCCCACAGTGACCGAACAGACTTCAAGCACAGAGACTCCGCGCCGCATCGTCGTCGCCGGCGGCGGCCCCGCGGCCCACCGTTTTGCGGACGCCATGCATGCCCGGGGCCTCGACGGCTGGCATGTCACGGTCCTCACCGAGGAAGCCCACCTCCCCTACGACCGGGTGGCGCTCTCCAAGGCCCTCACCGATACCGGCGTGGACCTCACCCTGGGAACGGCCGGGATGTGGGAGCACGGTTCGCTGGTCCTAAAGACCGGCGAACGCGTGGTGAAGATCAACGCCGCGGCGAAGACGGTGGAAACCGCGGCGGGGAACTCCTACGTCTACGACGAGCTGGTGGTGGCCACGGGTTCGGACGCTGTCCGCCTGCCCATCCCGGGCGCCCAGCACGCGCACGTCTACCGGACACTCGAGGACGTCTGGGCCATCAACAAGGCCATCGCAGAGCTCACCGAAAAGCTGGGCCGCAAAATCAACGCCGTGACCATCGGCGGTGGCCTCCTGGGCCTCGAGTCGGCCGCCGGCACGGAGCAGCTCGGCGCCACTCCCGTGGTCATCAACGGTGCACCCTGGCTCATGAACACCCAGCTGGACGAGGGCGCCGGGCAGGCCCTTGGCCGCCTGATCGAGGCCAAGGGCTTCGAAGTGCACGGCGGCGTGTTCCCCAGCGAAATTTTGACGGACGACGACGGCCAGGTCACCGACGTGCTGATGGCTGACGAACGCGTCATCCCGGCAGACCTCGTGATTGTCGCCGTGGGCGTCAGGCCCCGCGACGAGCTCTTCCGCGCGGCCGAGGGCGAGGAGCAGCTGTTCAGCCTGGGCCCGCGGGGCGGCGTGGCGATCAACGATTTCTGCGCCACCGAGGTCCCCGGCATCTGGGCCATCGGCGAGGTGGCCAACTTCGGCGGCATGTGCCTGGGCCTGGTGGCCCCCGCCAACACCATGGCCGAGATCGTCGCCGACCGGCTGCACGGCGGCGACGCCACGTTCCCGGGCTTCGACACCGCCACCAAGCTGAAGCTTTCCGGTGTGGACGTGGCCAGCTTCGGGGACGCCTTCGCCCGGACCGAACACGCTTTGGAGATCGTCTACGCAGACCCCGCCCGCGGTGTGTACCAGAAGATCGTCACCACTGACGACGCCAAGACCCTGCTGGGCGGCATCTTCGTGGGTGACGCCTCACCGTACATGAGCCTGCGTCCGCTCCTGGGCCGTGAACTTCCCGCCGAGCCCGGCGCTTTCCTCTCCGCGGCAGGCGGCGGAGAAGCTCCCGAAACCGAACTCCCCGACGACGCCACCCTCTGCTCCTGCAATAACGTCACCGCCGGGACCATCCGGGACACCATCAACGGCTGCGGAGCGTGTGAGGGGAATGCGCCGGTCCAGGAACTCGGCGAACTCAAGGGCTGCACCCGCGCCGGAACCCAGTGCGGTTCCTGCGTGCCAATGCTGAAGAAACTGCTGGAAACCGAGCTGACCAAGTCCGGCGTCGAGGTGTCCAAGGCCCTGTGCGAGCACATCGAGTTGTCCCGCCAAGAGCTGTTCGACGCCATCCGGGTCCTGGAACTGACCTCCTTCGAGGAGATCATGGCCAAGTACGGTACCGGCGCCGGCTGCGACATCTGCAAGCCCACCATCGCGAACATCCTCGCCAGCCAGAACAGCGCCTACGTCCTGGACGCCGGCCGCGGCACGCTGCAGGACACCAACGACCGTGCCCTGGCCAACATGCAGAAGGACGGGACCTACTCGGTGGTCCCGCGCATTGCCGGCGGTGAGATCACCCCGAAGAAGCTGGGCGTCATCGCTGCCGTCGCCGAGAAGTACGGCCTGTACACCAAGATCACCGGCGGCCAGCGGATCGACATGTTCGGTGCCCGGCTGGAGCAGCTCCCGGAAATCTGGAAGGAACTGGTGGATGCCGGCTTCGAATCCGGCCAGGCCTACGGCAAGAGCCTGCGCACTGTTAAGTCCTGCGTCGGGTCCACCTGGTGCCGCTTCGGCGTGCAGGATTCGGTGGCCATGGCCATCAAGCTGGAACTGCGCTACCGCGGCCTGCGCAGCCCCCACAAGCTCAAAATGGGCGTCTCCGGCTGCGCCCGCGAATGCGCCGAGGCCCGCGGCAAGGACGTCGGGGTGATCGCCACGGCCGACGGCTGGAACCTGTACGTCGGCGGCAACGGCGGCGCCACCCCGGCCCACGCCCAGCTCCTGGCCAAGGACCTGGACGACGAGACCCTCATCAAGTACATCGACCGCTACTTCATGTACTACATCCGCACCGCCGACCGCCTGCAGCGCACGGCCCGGTGGCAGGAGGAGCTCGACGGCGGCATCAAGCACGTTGAGGACGTGGTGGTCAAGGACACCCTGGGGATCGCCGCCGACCTTGAGTCCGCCATGGCCAGGCACGTGGACACCTACGTGGACGAATGGGCGGACACCCTGAAGGACCCCGAGCGGTTGCGCCGCTTCCGCTCCTTCGTCAACGCACCGGACCAGAAGGACGACTCCATCACCTTCGTCCCGGACGAGCGCGGCCAGATGCGCCCTGCCACCCCCGAGGAAAAGGGAAAGGTCCTGATCGGAGCCGCCATCCCGGTCCGCACGTCAACCACGGACAATACCGAAAAAGAGGCATAACCATGCAGCTCAGCATCGACCTCACCGGCCGGGACGTCCTGGTGGCCGGCACCGCCACTGCAGCGCGGCAGGCAGTGCGCCGCTACAAAGCCGCGGGCGCCGTCGTGCACCGCCTGGAGACCCCGCACAGCGCCGCCCTTACCCGGCTGCCGGAACAGTTGTTCCTGGTTGCAGCGGTCGCGGACGGACAGCCCGGCTGGGGCACATTGTTGGGCCGCTGCCGGGAAGCCGGCGTCCCCGTTGCCGCGGAGCCCGCCGCAGGGCCCGGAGGCAATGTCACCCTGGTGGGCGGTGGCCCCGGAACCCCTGACCTGCTCACCGTGGCGGCCGTCAAGGCGCTCCGGGACGCCGACGTCGTTTTCTATGACCGCCTGGCCCCGTACCAGGAGCTGCCGCTGCTGACCTCCGCCGAGCTTGTCGACGTCGGCAAGAAGCCGGGTCACCACAAGGTCAGCCAGGCGGACATCGAAAAACTGATGGTGGAAAGCGCGCTGGCCGGCAACAACGTGGTGCGCCTCAAGGGCGGCGACCCCTACGTCTTTGGCCGCGGCGGCGAGGAAGTGGCCGCCTGCGTGGCCGCGGGCGTCAAGGTCCAGGTAGTGTCCGGCGTCACCAGCGCCATCTCGGTGCCCGCCGCGGCAGGTATCCCGGTGACCCACCGGGAAGTCAGCCATCTGTTCACCGTGGTTTCCGGGCATGCCCCGCTCACCGAGAAGGAGCACCTGCACCTGGCTGGCCTGGGCGGCACAATAGTGGTGCTTATGGGCATCGGCACCCTCCACCAGCTGGCGGCAGGCCTCCGCCGCGCCGGCATGCGGCCGGACATGCCCATGGCCGTCGTGGAACGGGGCTACCGGCCCGGCCAGCGCACAACTGTCGCGGACCTGGGCACCATCACCTCCGCTGCTGCCGGCTGCAGCAACCCTGCAGTGCTTGTCATCGGCGAGGTGGTGCGGGTGGCTGAGGCCAACCGCGGGCACGCCGGCGCCGCCGCCGACCTGGACAGGTTGGCGGCTTCGCTGCTGGGATCATGAAAGGATTGACCCCCATGACTGCACTTGCACCGGTTGAACAGACGCAGGCCGAACCAACGCAGGCAGAAGCTGCTCCGGATGCCGCCGAGTCGCCGCTGGAGGGGTTCCGTATCGGCGTCACCTCTGACCGGCGGTCCCGGGACCTCATTGAGGCCCTGGAACGCCGCGGCGCCGAAGTCCTGCACGCGCCGGCGCTGAAGATCGCTCCCGTCCAGGAGGACATGCGCCTCATAGAAGACACCCGGGCCATCATCGCAGCCAAGCCGGACCTCTGTATCGCCACCACCGCTTACGGAATGCGCCGGTGGTGCGAGGCCGCGGACTCCTTTGGCATCGGCGACGAACTGTTGGAAACCCTCGGGAACTGCCGCATGTTCGTCCGGGGACCCAAAGCCCGCGGTGCCGTGCGGGCAGCCGGCCTTGCCGACGTCGGCATCAGCAGCGACGAAACCACCGCCACCCTGGTGGACATGCTGCTTGCTGAAGGCGTCCGCGGCAAGACTGTCGCCATGCAGCTGCACGGCTACACCGACGTGCGGCAGATCGAGCGGCTGCGGATGTCCGGCGCCACGGTCCTGACCGTCACGCCGTACCGCTGGGTGAAACCCGACGGCGAGGACCGGCTGCCCCGCTTGATCGAGGCTGCCTGCAGCGGAAACCTCGACGTCCTGACCTTCACCAGCGCCCCCGCTGTCGATGCCATGTGGAGCACCGCGCACGAGATGGGCCTGTATAAGCAGTTGGTGGAGAGCCTGAAACTGAACGTCACCACCGCCGTGGTGGGTCCCGTGACCGCGCAGCCGCTCCTGGACGCCGGCATCACACCGCTGATCCCCGAACGTTTCCGCATGGGCGCCCTCATCCGCCTGGTGTGCGAGCACCTTGCGCTGAACCACGTCCGCCGGCTGGAGACGCGCTCCGGAAACATCGAGCTCCGCGGCCGCTGCCTCCGCATCGACGGCCAGCAGGTGGAACTGGCGCCCGCTCCCCTGCTGCTCCTGCGCGCCCTGCTGGGTGCAGGCGGCGCAGTCCTGTCCCGTGAATCGCTCTCCGACCTGCTGGAACTCCGGGGATCCGTGCACGCGCTGGACATGACGGTGAGCAGGCTGCGTTCGTCGCTGCCGGACGGCAGGCTTATTGAGACCGTGGTCAAGCGCGGGTACCGGATCCGCGTCTAGTTGTACTGAGTCAGGACGTTGGTTACATCGTGAATAGGTGAAGACCTCTTAGGTTGGTGGTTACCACACACAGCCAACGACTAAGAGGTCTTCATGTCCCACCGTAATGCCCGGC
>NZ_JBHDJA010000027.1:0-53798 GCF_041877125.1 Arthrobacter sp. E44 | reverse complement strand
TGGGACATTGAAGACCTCCTTGTGGATCGGACTCTTAGACAAGCCCCACTCCACTTGGAGGTCTTCTTTTTGTCACCTAACCACGCCGCATGTTCCTAACCTCCGTGGTCAATACACCTAGTCGAGGCAATTCATTCCGCTCCTGGCCTGCGGACACTCCCGAAATGAAGGCATTGCACAGAATCAGGAATTTCTTGTGCTAATCGCAAATTCATGAGAGATTCACACTCATCACAGTTGTAACAGGAATAACTTAAGTCACAGTAGTATCAAGATTGACAGCGGCATCCCCGTCCGCGTCCGCACCCGCAGTTGAGAAGAGGATTCTTTCCGATGACGATGTCCCGCTCGCCCAAGCAGCCCCCCAAGCCGAGTCTGCCGATGATTGCCGCCACCACCGCGGCACTGCCAGCGGTCGTCCTGTCATCCCTTGCCCTGGCCCAGCCGGCTGCAGCGCAGCAGCCCGCGCGGAGCATTCCCAGCAGCCTGGCAGCGGCAATGAAGGCCCAGGCCGAGGCGAAGGCCGCGGGCACCGTGATCCCCGCTTCTGTTGTCTCCACCACCATTCCGGCAGCTTTCCAGCCGGCCCGGCCGGCAGCCCCAGCCGAGTACACGATTGTCCGCGGCGACACAGTCAGCGGTATCGCCGGCCGTTTCGGCCTGGACACGGGTGAGATCCTCAAGCTGAACAACCTGCAGGCCAACACCATCATTTACCCCGGCCAGAAGCTCAAGCTGTCCGGCTCACCCGCTCCCGCCGCACCCGCGCCTGCAGCCGCCGCTGCCCCTGCAGCTCCGGCACCCGGCGCCGGGGCAACCTACACAGTGAAATCCGGCGACACCCTGGGCGCCATCGCTGCCAGGCACAACGTGTCGCTGTCGGATGTCTTCACCTGGAACAACCTGTCCATGCGTTCCATCATCTATCCGGGACAGAAGATCAAGGTGGGCGGCGGCTCGGCGCCGGCAGCTCCCGCGCCGGCGGCACCAGCACCTGCACCCGCCCTGGCCAACACATCGGCACCCGCAACGGGGTCCTACACCATCAAAGCCGGTGACACACTCTCGGCCATCGCATCCCGCCACGGCGTAAAGCTGCCGGACCTGCTGTCTGCCAACAAGCTGGGCATGACCAGCATCATTTACCCGGGCAGCAAACTGGTCATCCCCGGCGGTTCCGGGCAGCCGGCCCAGCAGCCCGCGGCGCCGCAGCCGGCCGCGGCTCCCCTGGTGCCCAGCTCGTTCCTCGGATTCAGCTACCCGGCAGCTGTTGTCAGCTCGGCCAATGAGAACAAGGCCCTGCTGAATGCTTCACCCGTGCCCTCGCGGGAGGAAATGAAGAACATCGTTGCCGACACCGCACGGCGCATGGGTGTCGACACTTCCCTGGCCCTTGCCTTTGCCTTCCAGGAGTCCGGTTTCAACCAGCGCGCGGTGTCGCCGGCGAACGCAATCGGCACCATGCAGGTCATTCCCAGCTCCGGACAGTGGGCGTCGGACCTGGTGGGACGGAAGCTGAACCTGCTGGACCCGTACGACAATGCAGCAGCCGGCGTGGCCATCATTCGGCAACTGCTGGCCACCAGCAAGGACCAGGACAGCGCGATCGCGGGTTACTACCAGGGCCAGTACTCGGTGAGCAAGTACGGCATGTACGACGACACCAAGGCGTATGTTGCCGCGATCAAGGCCCACCAGAAGAACTTCAGGTAAGCCACTGACGATTGCAGTAATGCGGGTCCGAACCGTTACCGGTTCGGACCCGCTTTCGTTGCGGACGCGTTTTGCTGCGGGATTAGGATCATAAGGTGCAGGAAGACGTGTCGGACCCCGTTGTAGGGACGCTGGTAGACAACCGCTACGCAGTCACCTCCAGGCTTGCCCGCGGCGGCATGTCCACGGTCTATCTGGCCGTGGACCAGAGGCTGGACCGCGAAGTGGCATTGAAAGTGCTGCACCCCCACCTTGCTGCTGACGAAAACTTCCTGGGCAGGCTGGGCAGGGAAGCAAAGGCCGCTGCCCGGCTGTCGCATCCCCACGTGGTGGGCGTGCTGGACCAGGGCAACGACGGCACCACGGCCTACCTTGTCATGGAATACATCAGGGGCCATACGCTCCGGGATGTCATCCGGGACAGGGGCGCCCTGCCGCCCAGGCTTGCGTTGGCACTTATTGATCCCGTCGTGGAGGGACTGGGTGCTGCGCACGCAGCGGGTTTTATCCACCGCGACGTGAAGCCCGAAAATGTCCTGATTGCCGATGACGGCAGGATCAAGATCGGTGACTTTGGCCTGGCCCGAGCCGTCACCAGCTCAACCAGCACCGGAGCGCTGATCGGCACGGTTGCCTACATTTCACCGGAACTGGTTTTGGGCAAGCCGGCGGACGCACGCAGCGATGTCTATTCCGTGGGGATCATGCTGTATGAAATGCTGACGGGCCGGCAGCCGTTCGAGGGCGAGGTGCCCATCCAGGTGGCCTACCAGCACGTCAACGGGACGGTGGGTCCGCCGTCGGACCAGGTACCCGGACTGGCGGGCGAGGTGGACGAACTGGTGCAGTGGTGCACCGCCAATGATCCCGAGAACCGGCCGGTGGACGGCAACGCGTTGCTTCAGGAACTGCGGCACATCCGGACCCACCTCACGGATGCGGAACTTGACTTGCTGCCGCCCGCAGCCGGTGGTCCCGCGTCCCAGCACCACACCGAGGTCCTGGCACGCGCCAGCAATCCGACAACCGTGCTGCCGCCTTCGCGGCCCGCTGCGCCGCCTTACCCGCCCGCTCACTTCGCGCCGGCCCAGGACAAGGTATCCAACGCCCAGGCTCCAACCGCCCAGGTGGCCTACCACCAGCGGCCCGGACTGGCACTGCCCGACGACGACGATTCCGACAGCGGCTGGTCTCCCCCGCCGCCCCGGCTGGGAAAGCGCGCCCAGCGCCGTGCCGACAAGGAAGACGAAAAGCTCCGGGCCGTGGCCGCTGCCACCCCGGTGCGCACCCTGCGGCAGGGCAATCCCCGGCGCCGCGGCGTCCTCTGGGTCCTGGTCCTGATCATCGCCGCCCTCCTGGCCACTGGTGCCGGATGGTTTTTCGGCATGGGTCCCGGCGCTGCCGCCGCCGTACCTGCAGTAGCTAACAAAACGGTGGCCCAGGCCCAGCAGGTGCTGAGCGGGGTGGGTTTCCGTTCCACCACGAGCGATGTGTTCGACGACGAGGTGCCCACCGGGCTCGTGGTGGGCAGTGAGCCGGCTGCGGGGACCGAGATCCGGAAGTTCCAGCCCGTCTCCCTGCTGGTCTCGAAGGGTCCACAGCTGTTTCCCCTGCCGAACATCACCGGCGGCACGCTGGACGAAGCAAAGAGTTCCCTGAACGCGGCGCAGATGGCGCTGGGGACTGTGTCCGAGAAGTTCGACGAGGATGCGGCGGCCGGGATCGTCCTGTCGCAGGACCCTGCAGCCGGCAGCCCCGCACGCCACGGCATGCCCGTGGCCATTGCGGTTTCCAAGGGCCCTCAGCCGATTGCAGTTCCATCCGTCATCGGAAAGTCCGAGGATGACGCCGTGGCGGCCATCGAGGCCGCAGGCCTTACTGCCCGGGTGGCCCCGGATGAAATTTTCGACCGGAACGTCCCGGAGGGGGATGTGGCCAGCCAGTCCCCGGCCAACGGGACGCTGACCAGGGGCGGAACGGTCACCTTGACCATCTCCAAGGGCCCCAAAATGGTGAATGTTCCCAGTTTCATTGGCAGACAGGTAGAGGATGCCCGTAAGCAACTGAAGGAGTTGGGCTTCGACGTCAAAGTGAACAACATCCTTGGTGGCTTTTTCGGCACGGTCCGGGACCAGAGCCCGGTGAACAAGGAAGTTCCGGAGGGCTCAACCGTGACCCTGACCGTGGTCTAAAGAGCGTTGGGCACACAAAAGGCGCGGCCGGAAGAGTTCCGGCCGCGCCTTTCAGCGCGGTATTCGAATGCTCTTGCTACTAGTGCTTGGCGAGGGCGCCGGCCACGAGGAAGGCCATTTCGAGCGACTGCATGTGGTTCAGCCGCGGATCGCAGACAGACTCGTAACGGTCCAGGAACGCATCCTGGTCGATCGGGTCCGCGCCGCCCAGGCATTCCGCCACATCGTCGCCGGTCATCTCCACGTGGAGGCCACCAGGCACCGTGCCCAGGCCGTGGTGCACCTCGAAGAACCCGCGCACCTCGTCGATGACGTCGTCGAAATTGCGTGTCTTGTAGCCGTTGGGCGAGGTGACAGTGTTTCCGTGCATGGGGTCGGTGACCCACAGGACCTGCGCGCCGGAGGCAGTGACCTTCTCGACGACGGCCGGCAGCTTTTCGCGGATGTTGCCGGCGCCCATGCGGGTGATGAACGTGAGGCGGCCGGGCTCGCGGTCCGGGTCCAGCTTGTCGATCAGGCGCAGGGCGTCATCACCTGTGGTGGACGGGCCGAGCTTGACGCCGATGGGGTTGCGCACGCGCGACAGGAAGTCGACGTGGGCGTGGTCCAGTTCGCGGGTGCGCTCCCCGATCCACAGGAAGTGCGCGGAGGTGTCGTAGGGGAATCCGGTGCGGGAGTCGATGCGGGTCAGGGCCCGTTCGTAATCCAGCAGCAGGGCCTCGTGGCTTGCGAAGAACTCGACGCGCTTGAGGGCCTCGAAGTCGGCGCCGCAGGAGGCCATGAACTTGATGGCACGGTCGATATCCCTGGCCAGCGATTCGTAGCGGGCGTGCGCGGGGTTCTCGGTGAACCCCTTGTTCCACTGGTGTACGGAGCGAAGGTCGGCAAAGCCACCCTGGGTGAAGGCCCGGATGAGGTTCAGCGTGGATGCGGAGGTGTGGTAGGCACGCAGCATCCGGGAGGCGTCGTGGCCGCGGGACTCGGGGGTGAACTCGTACCCGTTGACGATGTCACCGCGGTAGGCGGGCAGGGTTACGCCGTCTCGGGTTTCGTCATTGGAGGAACGGGGCTTGGCGAATTGGCCTGCCATCCGCCCCATTTTGATGACGGGCATAGCCGCACCGTAGGTGAGGACCACGGCCATCTGGAGGATGGTCTTGACACGGGCGCTGATCTTGTCCGCCGTAGCGGCCTCGAAGGTTTCCGCGCAGTCGCCGCCCTGCAGCAGGAACGCCTTGCCCTGGGCAGCAGCGGCCAGCCGCTCCCGAAGCACGTCCACTTCGCCTGCGAATACCAGCGGCGGAAGGACGGACAACTCCTTCACGGACGCATCAAAAACTTCCCGGTCCTGCCAGCTTGGCTGCTGCGAGATGGGAAGGTCCCGCCAGTGGTCCAGTCCGGGATAGTTGGCTGCTCCGCTCTGGGCGGTGCTGGACAGCGAAAATGCGGGTTTTGCAGATAGCTCAGTCACCCTCCAAGACTACCGGCAGGGCGGCGCCGGAGGGCACCGGGCCGTCACGCTGCCGGCTCCCCCCGTCACAACCGGGCTGTGCCCCTGGAAGGTTCCGTTACCCGGCGGCTGTTGTGCCGGCGTCGTCCTCCACGCCATGAGGCCCGGCGGCCGGACTGCCGGCGGCGTTGTCCTGCACGAATTCTCCCTCGGCTGCCACTGGGGCTGCCAAGGGCTCAGCTGCCGCCCGGGGCTCCACAGGCTTGCCGGCGAGCCGAAGCTTCACCACGGCCGCGTATTCGTCCACGTACTCCTGCCCCGAGAGCCGCAGCAGGCTGGACATGATCTCATCGGTGACCTTGCGCTGGACCGTCCTGTCCTCGGCCTGCTCCCGGTACTGGCTGAAGTCCAGGGGTTCGCCGAAGATCATGCCGATCCTGCGGATATTGGGCAGCCGTTTGCCTATGGGCTGGACCTTGTCGGTGCCGATCATGGCAACGGGAATGACGGGGACTCCCGCCTGCAGCGCAAGCCTGGCCACGCCCACCTTGCCGCGGTACAGCCGCCCGTCGGGACTCCGCGTGCCCTCGGGGTAGATACCCAGCAGTCCGCCTGCGCTGAGCACTTCCATTCCCGCGTTCAAGGACGCCGCGGAAGCCGCGCCGCCGGACCTGTCCATGGGCAGCTGATTGGTGAGGCGGAAGAACGCCGCCGTCAGCCTGCCCTTGATTCCCGTCCCCGTGAAGTACTCAGACTTTGCAAGGAAGACCACCGGGCGGCGCACCATGAGCGGCATGAAAATCGAATCGGAGAATGACAGGTGGTTTGAGGCGATGATGGCGGCTCCCTGCGCCGGGATGTTGTCCAGGCCTTTAACCCAGGGCCGAAAAAGCAGCTTGATCACCGGACCGAGGAAGATCCTTTTCATGACCCAATAGAACACGTGGTGAACCTCTCCGGAAGGCAGCTTCCAGTCCCCGCGTCGGGCCTGGCCAGCGATTCAATGCAACCCTACTCTAGTGAGATTTGGGTGGAACAGTGACACGATGGAGTCATGACTGAAAGCAGCATTCCGCCCCGTCCGGCCGCTTTCAGCTATCCAGGCCACGGTGTTAATGCCCGCATCGGGGTGGCCCTGTGCCATGGATTTACGGGCAGCCCGCTGAGCATCATGCCGTGGGCGCAGCACCTTGCGGACTTGGGGTACGCCGTCACCGTCCCCCTTCTCCCGGGGCACGGTACGGACTGGCGCCAGCTCGCCTCGACTGGCTGGAAGGACTGGTACCGCAGCTACGAAAAGGCCTTCCTCGACCTCGCCGGCCGGACGGACGCCTGCTTCACCGCCGGCCTGTCGATGGGCGGGGCCATCGCACTGCTTGCCGCTGCCCGCCATCCAGTGGCCGGGGTCAGCGTGGTGAACCCGGGCTTGAGCTTCTACGACTGGCGGGTGCGGATCATCGGCCTGCTTAAATATGTCCAGCGCACCACCGTTCCCCTCCAGGAGGACCAGACCGGCGCCCCCGCAACCGATGACGGCGACTACTCTCTGACTCCGCTGTCCGCGGTGCACGAGCTGAAGAGACTGTTCCGCGCAGCCGTGCGCGGCCTGCCCAGCGTGAATGCTCCCGTCCAGGTTTTCAAGTCGCGCACCGATGCCGTGGTGCCGCCCACCTCCCTGGCCCTGCTGCGGAAGGGGTTGGGCGCGAACCTCGCGGCGGTGGAAGAGCTTGCCAGCAGCGGACATGTGGCTACTCTGGACGTTGACGCGCCCGCCATCTTCGCGGGGTCGGACGAATTCTTCGCCGCCCATGCCCGCCGCACCACTACTTTGGAGACGCCATGACGTCCGGTCCGGACCACAGCCCGTTCAGCAGCGCCTTCAGCGGAGAAGGGCCGCGAACGGGAGTAGTGCTGTCCCACGGCTTCACGGGAAGCCCGCATGGCCTTCGCGCCTGGGCCCTGGCATTCGCCGCTGCCGGCTTCGCCGTCAGGATGCCTTTGCTGCCCGGGCATGGGACCACGTGGCAGGATCTTGCACGCACCCGGTGGCAGCAATGGCACGGCGCCCTGGATGATGCCTTCCTGGAACTGGATGCTGAATGCGACCAGGTTTTCGCGGCCGGCCTGAGCATGGGCGGCGCCCTCGCCCTGCGCCTTGCCGCCACCCGCCCCGTGGCCGGTGTGCTGCTGGTGAACCCAGGCCTGGTGATTGACGATCCCAGGGCACCGTTGGCCGGACTGCTCAAACTGGTGCTGAAGAGTACCCCGTCCATCGGCAACGACATCCTGAAAGCGGGCATGGATGAAGGCGCCTACGCCCGTACGCCCGTGGCCGCGGCCCATGAACTGAACAAAATGTTCAAGGACACCGTCCGGCTCCTTCCCCGGGTCACGGCGCCCGTCCAGGTTTACCGGTCCACCGTGGACCATGTCGTGTCCGACTCCAGCATGGACGTCCTGCGGCGCGGGCTGGTACACGCTCCCCTGGAGGTGGTCCGGCTCGAGAACAGCTACCACGTGGCCACCCTGGACAACGACGCCGACCGCATCTTCGAGGGTTCGGTGGACTTTATCCGGCGCGTGCTGAAGCAAACGACGGCCAGCCCTGCAGGATCAGGACAGGAGGTGCGCGGTGAACAGGCCTGACTCGGAACAGCCTGACCAGGGGGCCAACCAGGACGACGCCGTATGGCTGGACCTGGTGGCACGGCTTGAGTCAGACACGGTGGCAATACGCCCCGACACCCCGGGCGCCGGGGAAAAGCCGGCCACCGGGACGGAAGCTGGCCCGGAAACACCGGGGGCTCCCTCCTTCCGCGACTTCGATCCGTTGGGTCTGGCGGGGACTGCCCCTGCCGAGCCGTCCCCGGCGGAACGCCAGGCGGGGGCAGGAGGGGAGGACGGCCAGGGTGCAGGCGGGGCCCCGGAGGGTCCCCGGGACTATGAGGTGGACGATGGCGACGAAGAGTTCGTGCCGGAGGAACCGCCCAGCCTGGCCGGCACCGAGCCGCTGACCATGCTGGCCTGGCTCGGTGCCGTGGGCGGCCCCGTGGCGCTGCTGTTGTCGGCGATGTTCTGGCGCACGGCGCCCCTGCTGGCCATCGTCGGCATCGTTGCCGCGTTCGTCCTTGGGACGGTGTACCTGATCATGAAGCTGCCGCAGGAAAAGAACGGGGACGACGACGGCGCCAGGGTGTAGCGCCCCCGGGCCCGCCGTCGTCGTCGACTAAGTCGTGGTCAACGAAGTCGTCGCCCGCCGTGTCAGCAGGCGGTGGTCAGCTGCGGACGCGGCTGCTGACCCGCGAAAGGTCCGCCGCCCCAATGAGCCCCGCGCTAGGGCCCAGTGCAGCAAGCTCGATTCCGGCAGCCGGGCGGAAGCCACGGCCCGTCAGGTTCCGGGCGAAGGCTTTGCGGGCGGGTTCCACCAGCAGGTCGCCAGCTGAGCAGAGGCCGCCGCCGATCACGAAGAGGCCCGGATCCAGGGCTGCCGCCAGATTGGCGAGCCCAAGTCCAAGCCATTCGCCGACTTCCTCGATCAGCTCGCGGGAGGCGCGGTCGCCGGCCAGTGCCAGCTCGGTGACGATGGCGCCGGTAATGGCTTCCGGATGTCCATGCACCGCTGCCAGCAGGTCCTGCGCCACCGGGGAGTTGGACCGGGCCAGCAGCCTCGCTTCGCGGCCCAGGGCATTGCCCGACGCATACTGTTCCCAACATCCGCGGTTGCCGCATTCGCACCTGTGGCCGCCCGGCATGATGATTTGGTGGCCGAACTCCCCTGCCACGCCGAACCGGCCGCGCTCCACCCTGCCGTCCATCACCATTGCACCGCCAATACCGGTGCCCAGCGTGATGCAGACCAGACGGTCCTCTCCTTGGCCGGCGCCGAAGCGCCACTCAGCCCAGGCTGCCGCATCGGCGTCGTTGGTCAGGAGTACCGGCCGGCGGAGGAGCCGCTGGAGGTTTGCACGCAGCGGCTCGTTGCGCCAGGCCAGGTGCGGGCTGAAGAGGACGGTGCCGCCGGCCAGGTCCATCCACCCGGCGGCGCCGATGCCCACCGACCAGATGCGGTGCCCCTGGCTGAGCTCCTCCACCAGTTCCACGATGACCTGTTCGACAGCACGGGGATCCGTCCCGGGGGTGGAGCGGCGGGCTTCATTAAGGATCCGGCCTTCGGCGTCCACCACGCCCGCGGCTACCTTCGTTCCCCCAATATCTATCCCGATGGCCAATCCCTTGCGGCCCAGGCGAAGATGTCCACCGGTCCCGCCATGGAGCTGTCCGGCACGGTAGCTGGCGGGACGGCGGCGCCAGGGGGCGGGTCTTTTCAGGGGGCCGGCCTGATCGCCGGGCAACGGTCCGTACATAGTCCACCATTCTAAGGGGGCGGCAAGATTGTCTTGACATATAGCGCACACAGGACGTGCATTGACGGCTAAGTTACTCGCCAGTAGGTTTATATACTGCACTGTTCCGTCCGGGGTATTAGTCTTTAGGCAACCCCCTGCGCGGGACTTCAGATATCAAAGGAGCTATAGTGCGCGAATTCAGTGTTCCGCCCCTGGTTGTTGTCCCGCCGGAAACCAACATCACCGACCTGGTGTTGCGGCAGGCGGCCAAGCCCAGCAACCCGGCACTGTTTTCCCGCCTCGACCCGGCGGGTTCTTGGCGCAACGTCCCCGCCACGGAGTTCCTTGCTGACGTCAGGGCGCTTGCCAAGGGCCTGATCGCCAGCGGAGTGGGCGCCGGGGACCGGGTGGGCATCATGTCCCGCACCCGCTACGAGTGGTCCCTGGTGGACTTCTCCATCTGGTTCGCCGGTGCGGTTTCTGTTCCCATCTATGAGACCTCATCCCCCTCCCAGGTCGCCTGGAACCTTGGGGACTCCGGTGCCGTTGCCGCTTTCGGCGAATCCGCCCACCACGAGAACGTCATCCGCCAGGCCGTCACCGCCGAGGGCCTCACAGCGGTGCAGCACGTGTGGCAGCTCGAGGGGACGGGCCTGGACAGCCTCCGCGAAGCAGGCCGCGATGTCAGCGACGAAGAGCTCGAGTCCCGCCGCAGCGGAGCAGGACTCCACGACGTGGCCACCATCATCTACACCTCCGGAACCACGGGACGGCCCAAGGGCTGCGAGCTCACGCACGGCAACTTCGTGGAACTGTCGGACAACGCCTTGGCCATCATCGGCGAAATTGTCCACGAGAACGCCAAAACCATCATGTTCCTGCCCCTGGCCCATGTGTTCGCCCGATTCATCTCGGTCCTGGCCATGGCAGCCGGAACCACGGTGGCCCACACCCCGGATATCAAAAACCTCCTGGCCGACCTGCAGAGCTACGAACCGACATTCATCCTGGCCGTGCCCCGGGTCTTCGAGAAGGTTTACAATTCCGCGCTGACCAAAGCCGAGGACGGCGGCAAGGGCGCCATCTTCCACCGCGCCGCCGAAACCGCCATCGCCTTCTCCAAGGCGCGGCAGGACGGACGGGTGGGGCTGGGCCTGAAGCTGCGGCATGCGCTGTTTGACAAGCTGGTTTACGGCAAGCTGCGTGCCGCCATGGGTGGACACGTGGCACACGCGGTGTCCGGCGGCGGCCCCCTGGGCGAGCGGCTGGGGCACTTCTTCCAGGGCATCGGCCTGCAGGTGCTGGAAGGCTACGGCCTCACCGAAACCACCGCCCCCATCACCGTGAACACCCCATCGCGGATCAAGATCGGCTCGGTGGGCAAGCCGCTGCCGGGTAACGCAGTGAAGATTGCCGACGACGGCGAAATCCTGGCCAAGGGAGTCTGCGTCATGCGGGGCTACTACCAGCGGGATGACCTTACCGCGGAAGCCTTCACTGACGGCTGGTTCCATACCGGGGACATCGGCCGGCTGGATGACGAGGGTTTCGTCTGGATCACCGGCCGCAAGAAGGAAATCATCGTCACGGCCGGCGGCAAGAACGTCATTCCCGCCCTGCTCGAAGACCAGATCCGGGCTGACGCCTTGGTGTCGCAGGTGCTGGTGGTAGGGGATAACAGGCCCTTCATCGGGGCCCTGGTCACCCTGGACCAGGAAGCCCTGCCGGGCTGGCTCCAGCGCCACAGCCTTCCCGCAGACACCACGCTGGAGCAGGCAGCACAAAACCCCGTGGTTAAGGCTGCAGTCCAGGACCTGATCACCGCAGCCAACACGTCAGTTTCCCAGGCTGAGGCCATCAAGTCCTTCCGCATCGTCCCCGCCGACTTCACCGAAGCCTCCGGCCACCTGACCCCATCCATGAAGGTGAAGAGGGCCCAGGTAATGAAGGACTTCGAAACGGTCATCGAAGAGATGTACTCCGCCCCGCGTCCCTGATCACAACAACGAAAGGGTCCTCCCGCCTTGGGAGGACCCTTTCGTTGTGTCTGGAACTTCTTACTGCTCGATGACGAGGAGCAGGTCTCCACCCTGGACCTGCTCGACGGCGGAGATGGCGAGGCGGGAAACCTTGCCGCCTACCGGCGTCGTGATGGATGCTTCCATCTTCATGGCCTCGATGGTCGCCACGGTGTCACCTGCGTTGACCGTGTCCCCGGGCTTGACCGTGACGGTAACGGCGCCGGCGAACGGTGCGGCCACCTGGCCGGGCTGGGCGGGGTCGGCCTTTTCGGCGGCCTTGACGTTGCTCACCACGGACCGGTCACGCACCACCACGGGGCGGGACTGGCCGTTGAGGGTGCACATGACGGTGCGCATCCCCTTTTCGTCCGGCTCCGAGACGGCTTCCAGGGAGGCGATGAGGCGGACACCGCGCTCCAGCTGGATCTCGTGCTCGGTGCCGCGCTGGAGGCCGTACAGGTAGTCACGGGTATCCAGGACGGAGATGTTGCCGTACGTCTCCACGCTCTTCAGGTAGTCCTTGGTGGGGCCGTCGAAGAGCAGCCGGTTCAGCGTGTGCTGGCGGGTCTTCGAATCGGACTTCAACGCGGCGCTGTCCTCGGCGCTCAGCTCGACGTCGCGCACCTTCACGCTCCTGCCCTGCAGGGCCTTGGTGCGGAAGGGCTCGGGCCAGCCTCCGGGAGGATCACCGAGCTCGCCGGAGAGGAAGCCGATGACTGAGTCGGGAATGTCGTAGTTCTGCGGGTTCGCTTCAAAGTCCGCAGGATCGGCGTTGAGGCCCACCAGGTGCAGGGCGAGGTCACCCACCACCTTGGAGGACGGCGTGACCTTCACCAGGTGGCCCAGGATGCGGTCGGCGGCGGTGTACATGTCCTCGATCGCTTCAAACCGCTCCCCCAGGCCCAGGGCCATGGCCTGCTGGCGCAGGTTGGACAGCTGGCCGCCCGGGATCTCGTGCTTGTACACCCGGCCAGTGGGGCCGGGCAGGCCCGACTCGAAGGGGGCATAGACGCGTCGGACCGCTTCCCAGTACGGCTCGAGCGAGCTGACGGCGTCCAGGTTGAGGCCGGTATCGCGCGGCGTGTGGGCCAGGGCAGCAACAAGGGCCGACGCCGACACTTGGCTGGTGGTGCCGGCCAGCGATGCGGAGGCCACGTCCACGGCATCCACGCCGGCGTCGACAGCAGCCAGCAGGGTGGCCAGCTGGCCGCCCGCGGTGTCGTGGGTGTGCAGGTGGACCGGCAGGTCGAAGCGCTCACGGAGCGCCGCAACGAGCTTCGCAGCGGCAGCGGGGCGCAGCAGCCCGGCCATGTCCTTGATGGCCAGGATGTGGGCCCCGGCGTCGACGATCTTCTGCGCCAGCCCAAGGTAGTAGTCCAGATTGTAGAGCTTCGCTTCCGGGTCCAGCAGGTTGCCCGTGTAGCACAGCGCCACTTCCGCCACGGCGGTGCCGGTGGCACGGACTGCGCGGATGGCTGGAGCCATCTGGTTGACGTCGTTCAGGGCGTCGAAGATGCGGAAGATGTCGATGCCGGTGGCGGCGGCCTCGTTGACGAAGGCCTCCGTGACTTCTTCCGGGTACGGCGTGTAGCCCACCGTGTTGCGGCCGCGCAGCAGCATCTGGATGCAGACGTTGGGCATGGCCTGGCGCAGGGCTGCCAGCCGGTCCCAGGGGTCCTCGCCCAGGAAGCGCAGCGCCACATCATAGGTGGCACCGCCCCACGCCTCGACGGACAGCAGCTGCGGCATGAGCGCCGTAACAGCGGGGCCCGCGGCTACGAGGTCGCGGGTGCGGACGCGGGTGGCCAGAAGGGACTGGTGCGCGTCGCGGAAAGTGGTATCGGTGACGGCGACGGCATTCTGCTCACGCAATGCCTTGGCGAAGCCTTCCGGCCCCAGTTCAAGGAGCTTCTGCCGTGAACCGGGTCCTGCCTCCCTGTCCTTGACGTCGGGCAGCTTGTGCGCGGGATCCGAATGCACGGTCAGGTCGCCGTTGGGCTTGTTCACGGTGACGTCGGCCAGCCAGGTGAGGAGCTTGGTGCCGCGGTCGGCGGATACCCGGGCCTTGAGCAGCTCCGGGCGCTGGTCGATGAAGTTGGTGGCCACATCTCCGGCGATGAAGTCGGGATCGTCCAGCACAGCCTGGAGGAAGGGGATGTTCGTGGAGACGCCACGGATGCGGAACTCGGCCAGGGCACGGCGGGCGCGGGCAACGGCAGTGGGGTAATCCCTGCCGCGGCAGGTGAGCTTCACCAGCATGGAGTCGAAGTGCGGGCTGATCTCGGCCCCGGAGTACACCGTGCCGCCGTCAAGCCGGACACCCGCGCCGCCGGCCGAGCGGTACCCGGTGATCTTTCCGACGTCGGGGCGGAAGCCGTTGGCGGGATCCTCCGTGGTGATGCGGCTCTGGAGGGCTGCGCCGCGAAGCCTGACCGTGTCCTGGGAGAGGCCAAGATCGGCGAGGGTCTCGCCGGAGGCGATCCGCATCTGGGCCTGGACCAGGTCCACGTCCGTGACTTCCTCGGTTACCGTATGCTCCACCTGGATGCGCGGGTTCATTTCGATGAAGACGTGCTGGCCGGCCCGCTCACCCTCGGTGTCGACGAGGAACTCGACCGTACCGGCGTTGACATACTTCAATGCCTGGGCGAACTTCACGGCGTCCCGGTAGAGGGCCTGCCGGATGTTGTCGTCCAGGTTGGGGGCGGGAGCGATCTCGATGACCTTCTGGTGCCGCCGCTGGATGGAACAGTCACGCTCGAACAGGTGCATGACGTTGCCTTCGGCGTCCGCCAGGATCTGCACTTCGATGTGCCTCGGCCGGAGGACTGCCTGCTCAAGAAACATGGTGGGGTCACCGAAGGCGGCGTCGGCTTCGCGCATGGCTGACTGCAGGGCTTCGGGCAGGGCCTCGCGGGTATCCACCCGGCGCATGCCCCGGCCACCGCCGCCGGCAACGGCCTTGGCGAAGATTGGGAAGCCGATCTCATCGGCCGCAGCAAGGAGCTCATCCAAGTCCTTGGACGGCTCGCTGGACTTCAGGACCGGCACGCCGGCCTCGCGGGCGGCCTTCAGCGCTGCCACCTTGTTGCCCGCAAGCTCCAGCACTTCGGCGGGCGGCCCCACGAACGTGATGCCGGCCTCCTTTGCCGCGCGTGCCAGCTCCGGGTTTTCCGAGAGGAAGCCGTAGCCCGGGTAGATGGCGTCAGCTCCGGACTCCTTGGCGACCCGTACCACCTCCGCCACGTCAAGGTATGCCCGGACGGGGTGTCCCTCCTGGCCAATCAGGTAGGCCTCGTCCGCTTTCTGGCGGTGAATTGAGTTTCGGTCCTCTTGGGGAAAAACGGCAACGGTCTTGGCGCCCAGCTCGTAGCCGGCGCGGAAGGCCCTGATCGCGATTTCACCGCGGTTGGCCACCAGAACTTTGGAAAACATACTTCTCCTGCATCATTGCTGGGTGGATCGATGAGTGGTCACAGTGTCTAGGACCTACAAGGACAAACACAAATCTTTGTGGTCACGGTCACAGAATTTCCCGTCATGTCCCGAACGCTTTCAGCCTGGCTGGCGGAAACCGCCCCGGCAGCACAGTCGGTGGCATGCCGACGCCCGTTAAAGCAGGATTCGCCGACGCATCAACATATGATGAGTAGGGCGGCAGGACCGCCCGGCTTCGGCTCTGCCGAGGCAAACATTACTCCCAACACGGCATCCGGCGTTAGGTTTTGGTCTCTCAAGTGCAAGTAGTCAGCATCAGCAGCCTCAAGGGTGGAGTCGGTAAGACTTCCGTCACCACAGGATTGGCGTCTGCGGCGCTGGCCGCGGGAGTACGCACGCTGGTGGTGGACCTCGATCCGCATGCCGACGCCACCACCGCCCTGGGCGTCCAGCCGGGCGACCAGTTGGATATTGGCAGGATGCTCAAGAGCCCCCGCAGGGCAAAACTGGCGGAGAACGTGGTCCGCAGCAGCTGGGCTGACCGAACCCCCACGAACGGTTCCGGGCCCGCCGTCCTGGATGTCGCCGTCGGCTCCGCCTACACCGGGATTTACGACCGGCCGGACCTGGGCCGCCGCGACCTCCGCCGGCTTTCCGCCGTGCTTGCCGGCGCCAACGACTACCAGCTGGTGCTGATCGACTGCCCGCCGTCCCTCAACGGCCTGACGCGCATGGCCTGGGCCGCCAGCGACAAGGTTGCCCTGGTTGCCGAACCCGGCCTGTTCTCGGTGGCCGGCACGGAACGCACCATGCGGGCAATCCAGCTCTTCAGGCAGGAGTTCGCCCCGAACCTGTCGCCGGCCGGGATCGTGGCAAACCGCGTCCGGAGCGGCTCGTCGGAGCACACCTACCGGCTTGCCGAAATGGAATCCATGTTTGGCGAACTCCTCCTGAGCCCGCGCATTCCGGAACAGGCCAACTGGCAGCAGATCCAAGGCGCCGCCCATCCCGTCCACCACTGGCCCGGGGATTCGGCCAAGTCCGCCGCCGGCCTGTTTGACGACCTTTTATCCAACCTGATGGCCTCCCGCAGCGGCCTGCGGAGCCGGGCCCGCTGAACCGCAGGCCGGCACAACCTCCCAGCGCACCCGACGCTTAAACGTCCAGGGGCCGTCCTCCAAATGGAGGACGGCCCCTGGTTCGTTGATCTACGGGTCAGCTGATCTTCCGCGCGGCCCTGCGCTTGCTGAGTTCATCGTCGGGAAAGGATTGCTCCGCGGCGTGTTCGCTGGGCAGCGAAGCCAGGCTGCCCTCCACCTCGCGCCATACGCGCCCAACCGCGATGCCGAAAACGCCCTGGCCGCCCTGGACCAGGTCTATGACCTCATCTGCAGACGTGCATTCGTAGACGCTGGCGCCGTCGCTCATGAGCGTGATCTGCGCAAGGTCCTCCACCCCGCGCTCGCGCAGGTGTTCCACGGCCGTACGGATCTGCTGCAGGGACACGCCAGTGTCGAGGAGCCGCTTGACCACCTTGAGCACCAGGATGTCGCGGAAGCCGTACAGCCGCTGGGATCCGGATCCTGCAGCGCCACGGACGGCCGGCTCCACCAGGCCGGTACGGGCCCAGTAATCGAGCTGGCGGTAGGTGATGCCTGCAGCCTTACAGGCAGTAGGCCCGCGGTAGCCTGCGTCTTCATCCAGTACCGGAAGGTCCTCGGTGAACAGGAGGCCCTGGGCACCACTTACGGGTACAGCAACGCCAGCCTTGGGCTGCTTTAGCCCGCCTGCTTCGCCTTTGGGACTCACCTGGATCCTCCTTGTCGTACGCTCCCTTGGTACTGATACGGCTGCATTGGCATGAAGACCATGCGTGTAATTTTTCCGCGGGGCGCACTTTCCAGTGTGACCTGCGCGGCTGCCGTAAGCAAGGAAACTTGATACTTCGACGTTAGGCCCGGCGGGTCCCGAGGTCAAAGACCTTCGGGGCTTGGAAGAGGCGTGTCGAAAGTTTCAGCCTTAACTTTAACCTTAACGTGACCTTAGCCGTCGAAATCCTCGGGTTCCACGTCGTCCAGGAACTCCCGGAAACGGCGCAGTTCGCGCTCCTCATCGACGGTGGGGCCGGGCTCGGCGTCCTCCCCCTCGTCATGTTCGGTGATGCGGACTCCCGCCTCATCCATCACCGAATCGGCGCACCAGATCCGGCACTTGGCGCGCAGTGCCACCGCAAGGGCGTCCGATGCGCGCGAGCTGACCGTGGTTCCATTTTCGAACTGCAACTGCCCATAGAAGATGTTGTCCTCCACGGCCACGATGTTGACGCTGACCACAGAGTGGCCCAGGGACTCCACGACGTCCACGAGCAGGTCATGGGTCATCGGCCGGGGCGGGACCACGCCCTGCTGGGCAAGGGCGATGGCGCTGGCTTCCGGCGTGCCGATCCAGATGGGCACGTGGCGTTCGCCGTGCATCTCCTTGAGCAGGACCAGCGGCTGGTTGGAAGGCAGTTCGATGCGAACGCCAACAATCTCGACTTCGATCATCAGATGTCCATGCGTGAGATGTGGTCCTGCACCAGGGCCCTGTGCAGGGTGAGGCAGAGGTCGCTGATTTCGCGGGCAGCCTCCGCTGCCCGCGCCTGGGATGCCGAGTCCTTGCGGGAGGCAAGCGGCGCGACCGCACGTTCCACCAGGCCGAATTCCCGTTCGGCCGCCGCCTGGAACGGCCGCAAGTGCCGGGGTTCCAGGCCGTGGCTTTCCAGCTGGACACAGGCGCGGGCAACCTGGAGGGCGTGCTCGTCGAACTGGCCGTTGCTGTGGCTGATGAGGCCGAAACTCAAGAGTGACTGCAGCAGGGGAACGCTGGCTCCGGATTCGGTGCGGAGCTGCTCCTCGCTGAGCTTCCGGCCGCGGTTCTGCAGTTCGGCGGCCAGTTCGTCGGAGACGATGCGTGGCGAAACCACGACGCCGGGCGGCAGGTTCTCCGGGCGCTCTCCCCTGTCGATGGCATCAAGGTAGTCCTTGATGACTTTCAGGGGCAGGTACTGGTCCCGCTGCAGGGCCAGCACAAAGCGCAGCCGCTCCACGTCGCCATCCGAATACTGGCGGTAGCCGGCAGGAGTGCGCCGCGGGTTGATGAGTCCCTTTTCTTCAAGGAACCGGATCTTCGACGCGGTCATGCCCGGGAAGTCGGCGCTCAGCTGGGCGAGGACTTCGCCAATGTTGAGGACCTGGGGGCCCCGGCGTTCCGGTTGTGCCATTGCCACAGGCAGCGGTCCCCGGGTCAGCTGCGGCCTGCAGCCGTGGCAGGGCTCAGGTAGAAGGTGAGGCGGAACTTGCCGATCTGGACTTCGCTGCCGGACTTCAGCTCGACGCGGTCCACCCGGTCATGGTTGACGTAGGTGCCGTTGAGGCTGTTCTTGTCCACCACTTCGAAGCTGCGCGCGGTGCGCCGGAATTCGACGTGGCGGCGCGACACCGTGACGTCGTCCAGAAAGATGTCCGCATCCGGGTGGCGTCCTGCGGTGGTCACATCCGAGTCCAGCAGGAACCGGGCACCTGCGTTCGGACCGCTGTGGGCCACGAGCAGCGCCGAACCTGCGGGCAGGGCCTCAACGGAGTTGCGCTCGTCCGAGGACAGCCTGGGAGTGATGGTGGGTTCGTCGGTGACCGGGGTGAGATGGATCGAGGTGGTCTCCGACGCCCTAGCCGCACCCGTGCCGTAATCCCCATCGGCAGGGTTGTGTCTGTGGCCAGCCATGGATTCCTCCCCTTAGACGTTGCGGGCACCAAACCCGCAACCAACGTTTGCTCTGCCGGCCCTGCCAGCAGGTCCGGCCCCGGCTCCCGTTCCCGGCTTTGACGTGCGGAGACGCATTGCTGCGGCGCGGGGCCGGACCGGAATTACCGGTTAGCTTTAGCCTACCTGCTGTTCGTACTCGGATGCACTGAGCAAAGACTCAACGGCGTCAGGTTCGGCGAGTTTGACCTCGATGAGCCAGCCATCACCGTAGGGATCAGTGTTGATCAGTGCAGAATCGCTGTCCAGCGAGTCGTTCCGGGCCACGACTTCCCCGGAAACGGGCGCGTAAATATCGCTCACGCTCTTGGTGGACTCCACTTCGCCCACCACTTCGTTTGCCGTAATCTTTGTGCCCACTTCGGGCATCTGGGCGTAAACGACATCTCCAAGGGCGTCCTGGGCAAAGTCGGTGATTCCCACGCGGACCACGCCGTCGGCATTGGGGGCCGTGACCCACTCATGTTCCGCGGTGTAGGACAGGTCTTCGGGAATGTTGCTCATGGGGGGCCTTTCATCGGGGTACGCGCCAATGTCAAAAGGGGCCCGCAAAACGGGCCGCCGCTGAAAGTATAGGCATAACTGCCGGGGCCGGCACGGGGGCTTTCTGACAAGATGGGGCCATGAATGCAAGCATCGGTGCAGCACCCATGGAACCGGGCGGGTAGGCCATGCCGGAACTGCCTGAAGTCGCCGGCCTCGCCGGGTTCCTGGATGAACAACTGCGGGGCTGCGTGGTCACCAAACTGCAGATCGTCTCCTTTGCCGTGCTTAAGACGGCGGATCCGCCCTTCAACGCGATCGGGGGACGTACCGTGTCAGGCGTGCGGAGGTTCGGCAAGTTCATCAGCATCGACACGGATGGCATATCGCTGGTGTTCCACCTGGCGCGGGCAGGCTGGGTGCGTTTCACGGACTCCCCTGCCGACAGCCAGCTCCGAATGGGCAAGGGCCTCATAGCGGTGCGGTGTGCCTTCTCGGGCCCCGAGGGGCCCCGTGGGCTGGACCTGACCGAGGCGGGCACCAAGAAGAGCCTGGCCGTCTATGTGGTGCGGGATCCGCAGGAGGTGCCCGGCATCGCCACGCTGGGGCCCGATCCTTTTACCGAGGCGTTTGACGCCGACATGCTGGCTGAGATCCTGGCCGGCAGTTCACAACAGATCAAGGGCCTCCTGCGCAGCCAGAGCGTCATTGCCGGCATCGGCAACGCCTACAGCGACGAAATCCTGCATGCCGCACGGATCTCGCCCTTTGCCACCGCAAAGTCCCTGGACCGGGACACCGTGCAAGTGCTGTACGACGCCATCCACAGCGTGTTGGGCGAAGCGCTGGCAGAGGCCAGCGGCAAGCCTCCCAAGGACCTTAAGGACGTCAAGCGCAGCCACATGCGCGTGCACGCCCGTGCCGGCCAGCCCTGCCCTGTCTGCGGGGACACCGTCCGGGAGGTGTCGTTCGCGGACACGGCCCTGCAGTACTGCCCCACGTGCCAGACCAAAGGCAAGATTCTGGCTGACCGCAGGACATCGAAGTTCCTGAAATAGGAAGATCCGGCGCCCGAAGTTGCGATTCGGGACTTCCGGTCCTGCCCGGGTGCGCCCCTGGTGTGTAGCGTCTTGATCAAGGCTCAGAAGTCTCGATCAGCTCAAAGGGGCCACAATGCGCCGGTCTCGATTCGCCGTCCCCGGAATGGCCTTGGCCCTCGCCCTCGGCGGTGGTCTTGGGGGCACCGCATTGGCGCCGCCCGTTGCCGCCACGCCGGCAGTAGCTGCGCACCGGAGCCTTCCGGCTTCGATAGTCGCTGAGCAGGCCGGCGACGACGCGATCGCCCAGCACTATGAGCAGCTCGGCGGCAGCGCATCATTCCTCGGCGCGGCAATCGGCGGCACGTATGACATCGCTGGAGGTCGCGCCCAGGACTACACCGCCGGCACGATCTATTGGAGCCCCGCCACCGGAGCACACGAGGTGCACGGGGCCATCCGCGGACGTTATCTCGCATTCGGCGGACCGGGCGGCTACCTGGGCTTCCCGCTCACCGACGAGACCGCCAGTCCCGGCGGCAGTGGCCAGTACAACGACTTCGAGCGCGGCACGGTCTACTGGAGCCCCGGCACCGGAGCACACGAGGTGCACGGGGCCATCCGCGGTGAATACCTCGCATTCGGCGGACCGGGCGGCTACCTGGGCTTCCCGCTCATCGACGAGACCGCCACTCCCGGCGGCGGTGGCCAATACAACGACTTCGAGCGCGGCACGGTCTACTGGAGCCCCGGCACGGGAGCACACGAGGTGCACGGGGCCATCCGCGGACGCTACTTCGAGCTCGGCGGGCCGTCTGGTGTTCTTGGATTCCCCGTGACGGACGAGACCGGCACCTCCGATGGGGTGGGCCGGTACAACCACTTCAGCGGCACGAACGCCGGCTCGTCGATCTTCTGGTCGCCCGCCGCCGGAGCCCACGAGGTGTACGGGGCTATCCGGGCCCAGTGGGCAGTCCTGGGTTGGGAGCGCAGCCGGCTCGGCTACCCGACCAGCGGCGAGTATGGCATCACGGGCGGGCGCCGCAACGACTTCCAGCAGGGATCGATCCTGTGGCACGCGGCCAGTGGCAGGACCGAGGTCGTCTACACCAGCTTCCCGTCAGCGCTCCGGGGCGTGGACCTCGAGCGCATTCCGACCACGCAGAGGATTGCCGCGCTCACGTTCGACGCCGGGGCCAACGACGCCGCCCTCCGATCGATCCTCGCCACCCTCGCAGCCAATGGCGTCCCAGGTACGTTCTTCCTCACCGGAGACTGGGTCAACCAGTTCCCCTCCGACCCGGCGCTGATCTACAACGCGGGACATCGGATTGGAAATCACTCCATGACCCACCCAGACTTCACCACCCTGAACGACGCCCAGATCGCTGCCGAGATCAACAGCGCGCAGGGGACCATCGAGGCTGCCGGAGGCGACCCCCTCCCGTTCTTCCGCTTCCCGTATGGGGCCCGTGATGGCCGCACGATCACAGACGTCAACGCCGCAGGCTACGCGGCGATCCGGTGGACCGTCGATACCCTGGGCTGGCAAGGCACCATGAATGGAACGCGCGGTCCGGACTTCGTCGTGCAGCGTGTCATGGCATCCGCGCAGCCCGGGGAGATCATCCTGATGCACCTCGGCTCGAACCCCGACGACGGCTCCACACTCGACGCCGCGGCCCTCCCCCAGGTGATCTCCCAGCTCCGGGCGGCAGGCTACGGCTTCGTCACCCTGGATGCCGCCCTCGGCTAGCTGGCCCTGTGCCCGCCACGTCCGGCAAAGAACACCCCCACCCGGACAGATCACCCCCGGGTTCCAAGGTGCTTTGTCCGGTGGAGGGGTGCTTTGTCCGGTCGAGGGTGCTTTGTCCGGCGGAAGGTGCGCGGCCAAAAATGATTTCGAAGCCAAAAAAGCGGAAAGCGCCGGAGAAATTCTCCGGCGCTTTCCGCTCTTCGGTCGGGCTGACAGGATTTGAACCTGCGACCCCTTGACCCCCAGTCAAGTGCGCTACCAAGCTGCGCTACAGCCCGCTGGTTCCGCCGTTCTCCGCTGATCCCAACCCGAAGGTTTTCATCAGCAGTCCGGCCGAACCACCTAGAAGAGCTTACACGATCCGGAGGGGTGCCTGTGACACTTTCCGGCGATCAGCCCCAAGGTGTGTCGCAATTAACGCTTCCGGCTGCGCTTTTCACGCACGCGCATGCTGACCTCGATGGGCGTGCCTTCGAACCCGAAGGTTTCGCGCAGCCGGCGCGTGATGAACCGGCGGTACCCGGGGTCCAGGAATCCGGTGGTGAACAGCACGAACTTCGGCGGCCGGCTGGAGGCCTGGGTACCGAAGAGGATGCGCGGCTGCTTGCCGCCGCGGACCGGGTGCGGGTGCGCGGCCACCAGCTCGCCGAGGAAGGCATTCAGGCGCCCGGTGGCAATGCGCCGGTCCCAGTTCTCCAGGGCCAGGTCCAGGGCAGGAACCAGTCGGTCCTTGTGCCAGCCGGTCTTTGCCGAGATGTTGACGCGCGGAGCCCAGTCAACGTGCGCCAGGTCCTGCTCGATCTCGCGCTCCAGGTAGCGGCGGCGTTCGTCGTCGAGCAGATCCCACTTATTGAAGGCCAAAACCAGTGCGCGCCCGGACTCGATGGCCAGCTGGAGGATGCGGACGTCCTGTTCGCTGAGGACCTCGTCCACGGCCAGGAGCACGACGGCGACCTCCGCCTTCTCGAGCGCGGACTGCGTCCGGAGGGAGGCGTAGTAGTCCGCGCCCTGGGCCATGTGCTGTCGGCGGCGGATGCCGGCCGTATCCACGAAGCGCCAGGTGCGGCCGCCGAGCTCGATGAATTCGTCCACGGGGTCCCGGGTGGTGCCGGCCGTGTTGTCCACCACCACGCGTTCGGATCCGGCGAGCTTGTTCAGCAGGGAGGACTTGCCCACGTTGGGGCGTCCGATGAGGGCCACGCGGCGGGGGCCGCCGGAGCGCTCCACGCCTTCGATGGTGGAGAACTCGGGCAGCACGTCCATGACGTGGTCCAGGAGGTCGGCAACCCCGCGGCCGTGCAGGGCCGAAACCGGGTAGGGCTCGCCGAAACCCAGGCCCCACAGCGCGGCGCTGTCGGCTTCCTGGGCAAAGTCGTCCACCTTGTTGGCCACCATGATGACCGGCTTCTTGCTCCGGCGGAGCATCTTCATGACGCCTTCGTCCGTGGCGGTGGCACCCACCGCGGAGTCAACCACGAACAGCACGGCGTCGGCGAGTTCCACTGCCATCTCGGCCTGTTCGGCAACCCGGGCGTGGATGCCGCGGGCGTCATGCTCCCACCCGCCGGTGTCCACCAGGGTGAAGTTGCGGCCGTTCCACTGCGCGGAGTACATCACGCGGTCGCGGGTGACGCCGGGGGTGTCCTCCACTACCGCCTCCCGGCGGCCCAGGATGCGGTTCACCAGTGTGGACTTGCCGACGTTCGGCCGGCCGATGATGGCCAGGACGGGATCCAGCTTGAGGGGGCCCTCGAAGTCCTCATCGCCATACTCGCCGCTCAGCAGGGCGGCGTCGTCCTCGTCAAGCTCGTAGTCCTCCAGGCCGGCCCGGAGGGAAGCGGCACGCAGCTCCGCTTCGTCGTCGTCAATCGCTGCCAGCCGTTCGGCAACCTGGTCGGTGCCTGTGGGCCTGTAGTCGTCGTCGGCGCTGGAAGGCCCGGAAGTCTGGGTGGTGTCGCTCATTGCAAGTCCTTTGTGGTCATCTGCCGGCGTCCCCGGCTACTGCTGTCAAGTCTTTAGGGTCAGCATCGGGCAGTGGCTGCCCGCTGAGTTGGATGGTGTCCTGGACGTGCCCTGCCAGCGCTGCACGGATCTCCTGCGCCGCCCTGTCCATTGAAGCACGCCCGGTTTCGCCGGCCCGGCGGGCCAGGGTGAGGGCGGAGCCGAAGCTGACGTGGAAGCGGCGCCCGGGCCGCGGAACGAAGTCCAGGTGCTCGTTGCCTTGGCGGGTCCCCAGGATGGCGACCGGTACCACCGGCGCCCCGCTGTTCAATGCCAGCCAGGCCACGCCGCCGTTGATGTCCGCGGCTGCCCCGCTCCCCCGCGTCCCTTCAGGAAGGATCCCAACGCATCGCCCGGCGTCGAGCACGTCCTTGCAGCGCTGCAGCGCGGCACGGTCCCCGCGCCGGTCCACCGGAAGCTGCCCGGAGGCGGTGAGCACCCGGCCCAGGAATCCTTTGAACATCTCCTGTTTAACCAGGATGTGCATGGGCCGGGGCGCCGCGCCGAACATCACCGGCCCGTCAAGGAAGCTGATGTGGTTGGCCGCGAAGATCACCGGCCCGCCGGTGGGGACGTTGCTCCTGCCGGTCACGGTGGTCCGGTAGACCAGATGGTCGAGGATCCAGCCCACCGGCCTGCTCCACGCCATGGTCAGGCCGGACGGCACGGCGGCCGTTGACTCAGTCACGGTTGAGGACCTTGGTGACGATCACCAGGGCGGCATCCACGGTCTGCTCGAAGTCCAGGTCCGAGGAGTCCAAGGTGACCACACCGTCTGCCGCCTTGGTGAAGTTCACCACCGCTGAGTCCTTGGCGTCCCGGTGGGTCACCTGGGCCGCCAGTTGCTCGGCGTCCTGCGTGCCGCCCAGCTGGATGCCGCGCCGGCGCAGCCGGGCTTCCTCGCTGGCCGTCAGGAGCATGCGCACTTCAGCCCCGGGCGCGACGACGGTGGTAATGTCCCTGCCTTCCACCACCATGCGGCGGTGGTGCTTTTCGATGAGGTCGCGCTGCCGGCGGATCAGTTCAGTCCGGGCACCGAGGGTGGTGGCCACGGCACTGACGGCGGACGAGATGGCCGGCTCCCGGATGGCGTCCGTGACGTCCACGCCGCCCACCCGGACGTACTCCTCCTGCGGGCTGGTGCTCACTTCCAGGACGAAGTCCCTGGATGCCTGCTCTACAGCGGGCGAGTCGTCAAGGTCGATGCCTTCGGTCACGCAATACCAGGTCAGGGCCCGGTACATCGCGCCGGTGTCCAGGTATGCCAGTCGGAGCCGACGGGCAACTTCCTTGCTCACGCTCGATTTGCCTGAGCCGGAGGGGCCGTCGATAGCGACCACCAGGGGCCGGCCAATGCGCAGCGCGCGCATGGTTTCGAGGAGTTCCTGTGTCATTACTGAAGTACCCGCCATCCGCGGTCGTTGAGAGCTTCGATCAGGTGGTCGTGCTTGTTCGGCAACACAGACAATTCCACCATGCCCACGTTCTGTCCCGAGGAATGGTCCAGCCGAAGGTCTTCGACGTTAACGCCGATTTCGCCGATTTCGGTGAGCAGCTGCGCAATCTGGCCGGGCTTGTCGTCCACCAGGACGGTGAGCCAGGAGTATGCCTGCGGCGGCCCGCCGTGTTTGCCGGGGATCCGGGCCTGGCCTGCGTTGCCCTCGCTGATCAGCTGGGCCAGGTCCAGCCTCGCACCCGGGGCTGCCGGGTCTTCCAAGGTGCCGATCAGGCGGTTCAGGTCGTCGCGGACGCCGTAGAGGATCTCCACTACCTTGGCCGCGTTGCCGCCCAGGATCTGCACCCACAGGGTGGGGTCGCTGGCGGCAATCCTGGTGACATCGCGAAGTCCATTACCGGCCAGCGACAACGCATGCAGTGGCGTCCCCTGCAGGCGGCTGGCCACCAGGGAGGACATGACCTGCGGCAGGTGCGACACCAGTGCCACGGCTTCATCGTGTTCGTCCGCGCTGAACTGCGACACCACCGCGCCTAAATCGGAGGCGAGTGAGCGGGCCACCTGCAGGGCACTCCCGGACGTCTTCTCCGACGGGCAGAGCACCCACGGCATGGAGGTGAACAGCTCGCCGCGCGCAGCTACCGGACCCGACTTTTCCCGTCCGGCCATGGGGTGGGTGCCCACGTACCGCGAAAGGTCGGCGCCGAGGGTGCGAAGCCGCGACTGGATATCCGCCTTGACGCTGGCAATATCCACCACGACGGATTCGGGGTAGTCAGCCAGTGCCCGGCAGACGACGTCGGCCGTCACGTCCGGCGGGGCAGCGACCACCACCAGCTGGGGCGTGCCACTGCCCAACTCCGCCAAGGGGCGGCCCGCACCGATGTCCACCGCCACGGCCTGGTTGGTGGGCGACGGGTCGGAAAGGAACACGGGCACGCCGCGGCCCCGCAGTCCCAGCCCGATGCTGGTGCCCAGCAGTCCGGTACCAATGACCACCACGGGGCCATCCAGGTGGCCGCGGCCCTGGCTTTTGAAGGCGGACATGCGTCAGAGTCCTACGGATGCCAGCAGGTGGCCGACTTCCTGCTTGCCCAGGTTGCGGATGCTGCCCTGGCGCTGGTCTCCAAGCCCGATCGGGCCCACCTTGACGCGCACCAGCCGCTGGACCGGGAAACCCACCGCATCGAAGATGCGGCGCACGATGCGGTTCTTGCCGGAGTGGAGCACAACTTCGATCAGCACGTGCCCGGGTGTGGAATCCACCAGGCGGAAGGAGTCGACGGCGGCCATGCCGTCCTCCAGCTCCACGCCGGCCTTCAGCTGGGCGCCGACGCCCTGCGGGAACGGTCCGCGAACCTGCACCAGGTAGGTCTTGGGCACCTCGTACGACGGGTGGGTCAGCCGGTTGGCCAGTTCGCCGTCGTTGGTCAGCAGCAGCAGCCCCTCGGTGGCGACGTCGAGCCGGCCTACGTGGAAGAGGCGTTCGCCGGTGTTCTTGTTGTTCTTGAGGAAATCGCTGATGCAGGGCCGGCCTTCGGGGTCCTCCATGGTGGACACCACGCCCTTGGGCTTGTTGAACACCATGTACACCAGGTTCTCGTCCAGCTGGATCCGCAGGCCGTCGACGTGGATCACGGCAGTCTTGGGATCGACGCGGACGCCCAGCTCGGTGACCACCTGGCCGTCCACCTCAACACGGCCCTCGGCAATCATCTCCTCGCAGACGCGCCGGGAAGCGACGCCCGCGGACGCCATGACCTTCTGGAGCCGCACGCCGTCGGCGTCGTGGAGCTCGGACTGGGGAACATTGCCGCGGGGGTGCTTCTTCCGGCCTGGTTTGCGGACCGGGCCCAGGTTCTGGCCGAAGCGTTCGCTGCCGAACGCGCGGGAAGCTGCCGCCCCGGGTGCGCCGGTGCGGGGCTTGGGCTTGAGTGCGCCGGGAGTTCCCGGGGCCTTTTTAGCGCCGGGCTTCCTGGCAGCGGGCTTGCGCGACGACGGCTTGGCTCCCCTTGCGCCTTCCGCACCGCGTTCGGGCTGGTTGCCCGCGAGGTCGGGGTCGACGAAGCGTTCCTCGCGCGGTTTGGGAGCGCGGTGCGGACGATCGCCGCCGAACCCGGCAGCGCGTTTTCCGGTCCCGCCGCGGGAGCCCCCGCTGAAGCTGCCGCCCTGTGAACTGCGCTGCTGGGAATTGTTGCGTTCGTTCCCGCCGCGTCCCGAACCGTTACGTGGTGAACCCTGGCGTCCCGCCTGTGTCATGACCCGTCCTTCAATGTGTTTTGGCCGGCAGCGATGTCCAAGGACAACCCTAGCCAGCCGCGCAGACTTCGTCTGCCCTGATAACTAAACTCGGTAAATATGTGCTGCAGGCACCGTGCGTGCCTACATGGTTTCGGCGTCGTAGAATTCTGCGATCCCGTCAAGCCCAGGAAGGTGCGGCGACAGCTGGGGCAAGTCCTCAACTGAACTGATTCCCATCCGCTCGAGGAAATAGGAGGTAGTCCGGTAGAGGATTGCGCCGGATTCAGGATCCGTTCCCGCGTCCTCGATCAGCCCGCGCTGGGTGAGCGTCCGTACGACGGAATCAACATTGACACCGCGAATCGCAGACACACGGGCGCGGGAAACCGGCTGCCGGTAAGCAATGACTGCCAATGTTTCCAACGCCGCCTGGGTGAGCCTGGCAGTCTGTCCTTCCAGCACATATTTGCCAACAATGTCGGCAAATTCAGTGCGGGAGTAGATCCGCCACCCACCGGCGATGTTCCGCAATTCAAAACCCCGGGGGCTGGAACCGATACCAGCGTGGCTGGCACTGTCCATCTCCGGGGCTTTAACAGTATAGCCGTTATACTCACGCTGCAGTTCGGCCAGCAGGGAACGCACCCGTTGGACCGTCAAGCCCAGCCCTGCGGCCAGCTCCTCCTCGGTGGCAGGTTGGTCCAGGACCATGAGCACCGCCTCAAGGGCGGCCTTGGCGCCGCCGGGGAGATGATCAAAGTCCGTGGCAGGGCCGGCGTCCTCCTGCGGCTGCGTATCCAGCGGCTGGGTTTCCGGAGACTGGGGGGTCACGGTTGCTCCTCATACTCTTCGCTCAGGTTTTCCGCTGACCAGTCCCGGTCTACCGCCGTCCAGTGGATGGCAAGCTCCGCCAGCGGGGAGAGCTGGTCGAACGCAACTGCCCGGTCCCGGAACAGTTCCAGGAGTGCCAGGAACCGGGCAACCACCACCAGGGTGGAGCCGGCGTCGGCAATCAACGAACGGAACGTCAACGGTGACTCCTGCTGGAGCCTAAGCCCCAGCAATTCTGCCTGCTCCTTGACGCTGACGTTGCTGCCGTGCAGATGGGCAAGTCCCACTTGGGGCGGCTGCGTGGGCACCTTGGGCCGGAGCGCGGCTTCTGCCAATGCTGCGAACTGCTGGGGCGTGTGTTTCCAGACCAGCTCGGGCAGCATCGCCGCGAAGTGTTCCTCCAAGGCCACTTGCCGCGGAAAGCGCCGGCCTTCCTGGTCCAGGGTTTCACCGAGGATGCCTGCCACCTGTTTGAAGGCCTTGTACTGGAGCAGCCGGGCGAAAAGGAGGTCCCGGGCCTCCAGCAGGGCAATATCCTCATCGTCCTCGACTTCACCGGCTGGAAGCAGCCGCGCCGCCTTAAGGTCAAGCAAGGTGGCGGCAATCACCAGGAACTCGCTCGCCTCGTCCAGCGCCCATTCTTCGCCAAGCTGCTGCAGCTTGCGGATGTACTTGATGAACTCATCGGTGACGGTGGCGATGGCCACTTCGGTGATGTCCAGCTGGTGCTTGGCGATCAGCCCCAGGAGGAGGTCGAATGGACCGGTGAAGTTGGCCAGCCGCACCTCGAAACCGGGTTTGGGTTCGGCCACGGCGTGGCTAGGGTGCGCCGCCGCGGGAAATCAGCTCCTTGGCGAGCCTGCGGTAGGCGTCAGCACCCACGTGGTTCCCCGCGTAACTGGTGATGGGTTCAGCGGCCACGGTGGCGTCTGCGAACTTGATGGAGCGCTTGATGACGGTTTCGAAGACCTTGTCTCCGAACGCTTCCACCAGCCGGGTGATGACCTCGCGGCTGTGAAGCGTCCGTGCGTCGTACATGGTGGCCAGGACACCGTCCACCTGCAGTCGCGGGTTCAGCCGGTCCTGGACCTTGTCGATGGTTTCGACCAGGAGCGCCACGGCGCGGAGGGCAAAGAATTCACAGATGAGCGGGATGATGACGCCGTGGGCGGCCGTAAGGGCGTTCACCGTCAGGAGACCCAGCGACGGCTGGCAGTCGATCAGGACAACGTCATAATCGTCTTCGACCTTCTTCAGCGCGCGGTCCAGGACCTGTTCACGTGCCACTTCATTAACCAACTGCACTTCGGCGGCGGAGAGGTCGATGTTGGCCGGCAGCAGGTCGACATTTTCAACGCCGGTGTGGTGGATGGCGTCGCGGATGTCCACTTTGCGGTCCATCAGGACGTTGTACACGGTGAGGTCCAGCTCGTGCGGGTTGACGCCCAGGCCGGCGGACAGAGCGCCCTGGGGGTCGAAGTCCACCAGCAGGACGCGGCGGCCGTATTCAGCGAGCGCGGCGGCAAGGTTGATGGTGGAGGTGGTCTTCCCCACGCCGCCCTTTTGGTTGACCATGGCAATCACCCTGGCTGGACCGTGGGAGGACAGCGGCGCGGGTTCCGGGAACTCACGGTATGGGCGCCCAGTAGGCCCCATCACCGCGTTTTCGAGGTCGAATTCCGTGCCCTCCAGAGTTGCTGAACCCTGTTCGCTGCTCACGTATCTGTCCACACTTTCGATGACGGTGATTTCCTGCCGCCGGCTTCCCGGCGGCGTTCGTTCTGCTCCCTAGGTTACAGCGCCCGACACGGTATTCGAGGGAACTTGACTTTCCGCGGATGTTGAGCCTTGACCCTCTAGCTGAGGTCGAAGGTTGAACCGCCCACCATAGGAAAAACGCCCCCGCAGCCAGGCTGCGGGGGCGTTTCCGTTTCGGTTTTGGGGCGGGAGCTAGGCCTTCGCAGCCTCGAGCGCGCCTTCTTCCTTAGGCGCCATTTCGCCGTGCCCAACCATCATGGTCTGCTCGTCGAAGGGCAGTTCGCCGGAAAGGACGCGGCCGACCTGGCCGCCGTCGATCTCCTTGACCCACGTGCCGATCAGGACCGTGGCGACAGCGTTGCCGGTGAAGTTGGTCAGGGCGCGGGCCTCGGACATGAAGCGGTCGATGCCAACGATGATGCCGACGCCGCCCAGCAGTTCAGGCCGGTGTGCCTGCAGGCCTGCCGCGAGGGTGGCCAGGCCGGCGCCGGTCACGCCGGCGGCGCCCTTGGAGGCGATGATCATGAAGACCAGCAGGGAGATCTGGGCGCCGAGGTCCAGCGGGGTTCCCATGGCGTTGGCCACGAAGAGGGAAGCCATGGTCAGGTAGATCGCCGTGCCGTCAAGGTTGAAGGAGTAGCCGGTGGGAACGGTGACGCCGACAACCGGCTTGGAGACGCCGAGGTGTTCCATCTTGGCGATAAGCCGGGGCAGCGCAGCCTCGGAGGACGAGGTGGAGAAGATGATGAGGTACTCACGGGCCAGGTACTTCATCAGCTTGAAGATGTTTACGCCGGCGACTACCTGGAGCAGGCCACCGAGGATGACCACGATGAACAGTGCGCAGGTGATGTAGAAGGCAACCATCAGGGTGAACATGCTCACGATGGCCTGGACGCCGGTTGCGCCGACGACTGCGGCGATCGCGCCAAAGGCACCGACGGGAGCGAGCCACATGATCATGATGAGGATGCGGAACACGAGCGCCTGGCCATAGCCGACGGCCCTCAGGATAGGAGCGCCCTGGGCGCCCATCTTCTGCAGTGCGAAGCCAACCAGGATGGCTGCCAGCAGTGTGGGCAGGACAGGTACGTCGCCGGGGATGATTCCCAGGAGAAAGTCCACGGTGCTGTCCGTGGCGGCCTTCTTGCTGGGGTCGTAAGGCGTAAGCTTCAGGCCCTCACCCGGGTGGATGAGGTTGCCCACCACCAGGCCAATGGCCAAGGCGAACGTGGACATGACGATGAAGTAGCCCAGCGCCAGCCCACCAACCTTGCCGACGGTCGCAGCCTTCGCAATAGAGCCGATGCCAAGGACGATGGTGCAGAAGATAACCGGCGCGATCATCATCTTGATGAGCTTGACGAAGCCGTCGCCCAGGGGCTTGAGGGACTTGCCAAACTCGGGGAAGATCAGGCCAACAAGCGCGCCGAGAATGACGGCGGCGATAACGGCGATGTAAAGGTAGTGGGACTTGTCCAGTCCCTTGCGCCGCGGCGTCGCGGTCTTGAGCGACTCTCCTCGTTGAGAAGCCATGTGTGTCTCCTTGTGGATATTCTGATAGACGCTGCGGCGCAGTCTCTGGGCTCAACACGTCCTTGCAATGTGATACCCATCATTCGGCACCCCGTGATCCAGCTCACCGTTGCGTTCATATTGGTCGCAGCGACCGCAGGGTCAGATGGAGGTACGGATGATCCACCGCTGGAGCATTGCCCGCCGGCTCTTCCTGGCGAACCTGCTCATTGTCATATCCTTTATCGCCATAGTGGGCACGGCCGCCTACGTGGATGCCCGGGACCGGACGTACGACGAAGCAGGCCGGCGCATGGAAGGAGTGGCCGCTTCCATCGCTGCCAATCCCCTGGTGCTGCAGGCTGCGGCTATGCCGGACCCATCAGTCCTCCTGCAGCCCTATGCCAAGGATGTCACTGCCGCGGCCCGCGTTGACTTCATCACCATCATGGCTCCGGACCGGACCCGCTGGACGCATCCGCGGGACGAGGAGCTGGGCCGGCCCTACATCGGCTCGATCGACGCCGCACTGCGGGGCCAGGCGTTTACGGAAGTCACGGCGGGCACGCTTGGACCGTCCGTCCGGACAATTGTTCCGGTCAAGGACTCCACGGGTGCGGTCAAGGCCCTCGTCGCAGCCGGCGTTACCGTTCGGAGCGTTGATGTTGCCCTCGCCGGGCGCCTGCCCGCCCTGCTTGGCCTTGGGATCGCGCTGCTGGTGGGCGGTTCCCTGGCGTCATGGCTGCTTGGGCGGTACCTGCGCGGCGTAACCCGGGGCTGGGGCCCCGAGCAGTTGGCGCAGCTCTTCGCCTACTACGAATCGGTGCTGCACTCGGTTCGCGAAGGCCTCATCCTGGTAGATCCCAGAAAGCGCGTTGTGATGTACAACGACCACGCTGCCGAACTGCTGGGGCTGCCCGCACCCGGCAGCAATGATCCCACCCGGCCGCCGTCGCTGGCGGAACTCCCCCTGGAAAGTGAACTGCGCAACCTGTTCGATTCCGGACGCACCACCAAGGACGAGATGGTGCTGGCCGGTACGCGCGTGCTGGTGGTTAACCAGGGACCGGCACGTGGGCCCGACTCCGCCGGGACGCGCGGGAAGGTTCCCGTCTATGGAACAGTGGCAACCCTCCGGGACAGGACGGAAATCGAAGCGCTGGGCAACGAACTCCAGACGATGCGGACCCTTTCCGACGCACTGCGGGCCCAGACCCACGAACACGCCAACCGGCTGCACACCATGGTTTCACTCCTGGAACTTGGCCGGACTGGGGAAGCCCTGGACTTCGCCACCCAGGACCTGGCCCTGAGCCAGCAGCTGACGGATGACATGGTCAGCTCAATCGATGAACCCGTGCTGGGCGCACTGGTCATGGGAAAAGTGGCCGAGGCCCACGAACGGGGCGTGCAACTGGATGTAGCCACGCTTGGATCGGGGGCAGCACCTGGGCTGGCCGTGCATGACCTGGTGACAATCCTGGGCAACCTGCTGGACAATGCCATCGATGCCGCCGCAGATGCGCCGCCGCCGCGGCGCGTGATCCTGACCCTGGAGGCGGATGACGAGGGGCTGGACATCGCCGTCAATGATTCCGGGACGCCCATCAGCGCTGGGGATACGGAGAGGATCTTCCGGCACGGATTCAGCACGAAGCCGGCGGGAGCCGGTGGCCGGGGCATTGGCCTTGCACTGGTCCGGCAGGCGGTGCAGCGTTTGGGCGGTACGCTGGCCATCAACGGCCGGCGTGGCGCCAAGTTCGAAGTATTCCTGCCCGCAGCGGTTCCCGCGGAGAAGGAGCATACACAGTGAGCAACATCCGGGTCCTCGTCGTCGAAGACGAGGCCATTGCTTCGGCAGCGCATGCGGCTTATGTGGGACGGCTTGAAGGATTCGAGCTCGCCGGAACGGCCCCGGACGGCCAGTCCGCCCTGCGGCTGCTGAGTGAATTCGTGGCGGCGGGCGAGCCGGTGGAACTGGTCCTGCTGGACATGAACCTGCCCGATCTTCACGGCCTGGACATTGCTCGGCGGATGCGTTCAGCGGGAATCCTGGCGGACATTATCGCCATCACCGCTGTCCGCGAGCTGGCCATCGTTCGCAGCGCCGTGGCCATCGGCGTAGTCCAGTACCTGATCAAGCCCTTCACGTTCGCCGCGTTCTCCGACAAGCTGGAGAACTACCGCCAGTTCCGCCTGCAGCTGGCCGGTTCCAGTGCCGGCCCCGGCAAGGGCGGCGCCTCGCAAGGCGAAGTTGACCGGGCTTTTGCCAGCCTTCGGGCTCCGTCCGAGCTGCCGCTTCCCAAGGGCCTCTCCACCGCGACGCTCGGCTCGGTGCAGGAGTTCCTCCGCCAACAGCCGGAGGCGGTGTCCGCCACCGAAGTCATGGATGCCCTGGGAATGTCCCGCGTAACGGCCCGGCGCTACCTTGAGTACCTGGCCGACGCCGGCACGGTTTCCCGGACCGCCCGCTACGGAACGCCGGGCAGGCCGGAAAACGAATACCGCTGGAACGCCCGCTGACGCGCTTCGCGCCCGGCCGTTCCAGCCATCCCATCAGCCGGCCTGTGCCCTGTCCACCCGGAGCGCTCCCACCAACTGGTCGATGACCCCGGGATCTTCGATGGTGGAGGGCACCGTGTAGTCCTCGCCGTCGGCTATCTGGCGCATGGTCTTGCGCAGGATCTTTCCCGACCGCGTCTTGGGCAGGGCGTCCACCACCGTCACGTGCTTAAAGTCAGCGACGGCGCCAATATCCCTGCGGACCAGTGCCACGAGGTCCTTGGCCAGGACGTCTTCAGGGATGTCGACCCCGGATTTGAGCACCACATAGCCGCTGGGACGCTGTCCTTTGAGGGGGTCCGCGAGGCCGATCACGGCACACTCGGCAACTGCGGGGTGCTGCCCGATGACCTGTTCCATGGCGCCGGTGGAGAGCCGGTGGCCGGCGACGTTGATGATGTCGTCAGTGCGGCCCATGACGAACAGGTAGCCGTCCTCATCCCGGTAGCCGGAGTCGCCGGTGGCGTAGCAGCCCTCAAAGGCCTGCAGGTAGGACGAGATGAAGCGTTCGTCGTTTCCCCACAGCGTGGTGAGCGTGCCCGGTGGCAGCGGCAGCCCCAGCACGATGTTGCCCTCGGTTCCGGGCTCCACTTCCCCGCCCGCGCCGTCGAGGATCCGCAGCTGGAATCCGGGCATCGGAACACTTGGGGAGCCGGCCTTGATGGGCAGCCGCTCCAGCCCGCGCGGGTTGGCGCAGATGGCCCAGCCGGTTTCGGTTTGCCACCAGTGGTCCACCACCGGCACGCCGAGGACCCGGGAAGCCCAGTGGAAGGTGTCCGTGTCCAGCCGCTCACCGGCAGTGAAAAGCGTCCGCAGGCTGGAGACGTCGTAGTCCGCCAGCAGCAATGCTTCCGGATCGGCTTTGCGGATGGCCCTCAGCGCCGTGGGGGCGGTAAAGAGGACGTTGACCTTGTGGTCCTGGACCACCCGCCAGAATGCCCCGGCGTCCGGCGTTCCCACCGGTTTGCCTTCGTACATCACGGTGGTGGCTCCGGCCAGCAGCGGACCGTACACGATGTAGGAGTGCCCCACCACCCAGCCGACGTCCGAGGCGGTCCACATCACGTCGCCGGGTCCGACGTCGTAGATATTTTCCAGTGTCCAGCGGAGGGCGACGGCGTGGCCACCGTTGTCCCGCACCACACCCTTGGGCGTACCCGTGGTGCCGGACGTGTAAAGGATGTAGAGGGGGTCGGTGGCTTTCACGCCCACCGGACCGGCCGGCTGGGCGGACGCCATGGCCTCATCCCAGTCCAGCCAGCCGGCGTGGTCCGCCGCCGTTGCTGCAAATCCGTCCCGCGCTTTGACCAGCACCGGAAGGCCGCCCGCGCCCGCCAGCTCAAGTGCCTCGGCGACGGCAGGGAGGTACTCAATGCGGCGGGAAGGTTCGATCCCGCCCGAGGCGGTAACCACGGCGGCAGGGGCGGCATCCCTGATCCGGGCCGCGAGCTCCTTGGGCGCAAAGCCGCCGAACACCACGGAGTGGACCGCGCCCAGCCTGGCAGTGGCCAGCATGGCAATGGCCGCTTCCGGGATCATCGGCATGTAGATCACCACCCGGTCCCCCTTGCCCACGCCATTGCTGCGCAGCACACCCGCAAAGCGGGCCACGAGGTCTGTGAGTTCTGCATAGGTGTAGCGCTGCTGCGTCCCCAGCATGGCGGAGTCATGGATCAGGGCGTCCTGCCCTCCGCGGCCCTCGGCGACGTGCCGGTCCAGCGCGTTGTAGCACGTGTTTACGATGCCGTCCGGAAACCAGCCGTACAGAGGCGCCCGGCTGCTGTCCAGGGCCTGGGTGGGCGGAGAAGCCCACGAGATCTTTTGCGCTGCCTCCAGCCAGAAATCTTCGGGCTGTTCAACGCTGCGCTTGTAGGTGTCCCGGTAGCTGTTGGTGACCATGAGGTAATCCCATCCACGACATTGTGATGCAGCTCATGCTAAAGGTAAAGCCGGGACGCTGGCAAGGGGTATGTATACATCTAACCCCATATTCGGCTCGAATTCTGCAAAGTGCTGTAATTCCAGCGCGTCTCTGTATACACTGAACGGGTTATCGAGGAAGGAGGACGCCATGCGCGCCAGCGACAAGGCGTATGCCGCCCTGCGCGACGACATCATCGAGTGGCGCCTGGCGCCCGGAACGGTCCTTGCCGAAGTTGAACAGTCTGAACGCCTGGGCGTCTCACGCACACCGCTGAGGGAAGCGCTGGGTCGCCTCACAGCGGAGGGACTGACGACGGCGGGCGGCCGCGGCGTCGTCGTTACCGACATTTCCCTTGAGGACATCGACGAACTCTTCGAACTGCGCGAAACGCTTGAGGGCAGGGCCGCGGCACTGGCCGCCCGGCGCGGTGACGCCGCAACGTTCCAGCGCCTGCAGCACGAGTTGCTCCGGGCGCCCGATCTGATCAGCGGCGGTGAGCCCGGCCTCCATGACTACTACGACCTGGTCGGGCGGCTGGACACCGCCATCGACGCAGCCATTTCCAATTCCTACCTGGCGCAGGCCATGCGCAGCCTGCGCGTCCACCTGGTCCGGATCCGGCGCCTGGCAGCCGACGATGCGCACCGCCTGACCGCCGCGGCCGCCGAACACGCCGCCATCGCGGAGGCGATCGCTGCCGGCAACCCGAAGCTGGCAGAAGCAGCCACCATCGTCCACCTGCACCGAAGCCTCTCCCACGTCAAAGCAACCCACGCATCCCACCCAAAGGAGCATCATGGTTAAGGAACACCACGTCCGCGTCTACAAGAGCGAAGAAAACCTCCCCCGCGAGGACCAGCTCGCGTACAAGATCGCCCAAGTGGCAGCGGACCCCGTCGCCGTCTCCGATGAGGTGACCGACATGGTGATCAACCGCATCATCGACAACGCTTCGGTGGCCATCGCCTCCCTGAACCGGGCGCCCATCGTCGCGGCCCGTGCCCAGGCACTCACCCATGGGCCCACCACCGGCGGCCAGGGCTCCAAGGTGTTCGGCATCGAGGAGCGGGTGGCGCCGGAATGGGCGGCCTGGGCCAACGGCGTGGCCGTGCGCGAACTGGACTACCACGACACCTTCCTCGCGGCCGAGTACTCCCACCCCGGGGACAACATTCCGCCGATCCTGGCCGTCGCCCAGCACGTTGGCTCCAGCGGCCACGACTTGATCCGCGGCATTGCCACCGGCTATGAAATCCAGGTCAACCTGGTCAAGGCCATCTGCCTGCACAAGCACAAGATCGACCACGTGGCGCACCTGGGCCCCTCCGCCGCAGCAGGCATCGGGACCCTGCTGGGCCTCGACGTCGAAACCATCTTCCAGTCGGTGGGGCAGGCGCTGCACACCACCACCGCCACCCGGCAGTCCCGCAAGGGCGAGATCTCCACCTGGAAGGCCCACGCCCCTGCGTTTGCCGGCAAGATGGCCATCGAGTCCGCGGACCGGGCCATGCGCGGCCAGACCTCCCCTGTGCCCATCTACGAGGGCGAAGACGGCGTCATCGCGTGGATGCTGGACGGGCCGGACGCATCCTACATGGTCCCGCTCCCCACCCCCGGGGAAGCCAAGCGCGCCATCATGGACACCTACACCAAGGAACACTCCGCCGAGTACCAGGCCCAGGCCTGGATCGACCTGGCACGCAAGCTCCACCGCGAGAACCCGGAGGTCACCGACCCCACCAACGTGGAGTCCGTCCTGATCAAGACCAGCCACCACACGCACTACGTGATCGGCTCCGGCGCCAACGACCCCCAGAAGTACAGCCCCACCGCGAGCCGGGAAACCCTGGACCACTCCATCCCCTACATCTTCACCGTCGCCCTCCAGGATGGCGCCTGGCACCACGTGGATTCCTACGCGCCGGCACGCGCTGCCCGCCCGGACACCGTGGAGTTGTGGCACAAGGTGACCACCGTGGAAGACCCGGAATGGACCCGCCGCTACCACTCCCTGGACATCTCCGAGAAGGCTTTCGGCGGCTCCGTGGAGATCACGCTCAAGGACGGCACCGTCATCACGGACCAGATAGCCGTCGCGGACGCCCACCCGCTGGGTGCCCGCCCGTTCGCCCGGGAACAGTACGTCAACAAGTTCCGTACCCTCGCCACGGGCCTGGTGGAGGAGGCGGAGATCGAAAGGTTCCTCGCCGCCGTCGAACGCCTCCCCCAACTCGCCGCCGGCGAACTGGACCAGCTCAACATCACCGCCGCCCCGGGCGTCATCGACCTGGCCGCGGCACCGAAGGGACTCTTCTGATGCTGTACTCCAAAACCACCCCGGAACAGAAGCGGATCCGCTTCCGGGAATTGCTCTCTTCCGGCACCATCCAGCAGTTCCCGGGCGCGTTCAACCCGCTCTCCGCCCGCTTGATCGAGGAAAAGGGCTTCGCCGGCGTCTACATTTCCGGTGCCGTCCTGGCCAACGACCTGGGCCTGCCGGACATCGGGCTGACCACCCTCACGGAGGTGGCCACCCGTGCCGGGCAGATTGCGCGCATGACCGACCTGCCCTCGATCGTGGACGCGGACACCGGTTTCGGCGAGCCGATGAACGTGGCCCGCACGGTGCAGGAACTCGAAAACGCCGGCCTGGCCGGCTGCCACATCGAAGACCAGTTCAACCCCAAGCGCTGCGGCCACCTGGACGGCAAGAACGTGGTGGACCTGGACACCGCCACCAAGCGGATCCGGGCCGCCGCGGACGCCCGCCGGGACCCGAACTTCCTGATCATGGCCCGCACCGACATCCGGGCCACCGACGGGCTGGAAGCGGCCCAGCAGCGGGCAAAGGCCCTGGTTGAAGCCGGAGCCGACGCCATCTTCCCGGAAGCCATGAAGGACCTCAGCGAGTTCCAGGCCATCCGGGACGCCGTGGACGTGCCGATCCTGGCCAACATGACCGAGTTCGGCAAGAGCGACCTGTTCACCGTGGACCAGCTGGCCGGCGTCGGGGTCAATATGATCATCTATCCGGTCACCCTGCTCCGTAGTGCCATGGGTGCTGCTGAGCGTACTCTGGAATCGATCAAGTCCGACGGCACCCAGGAGGCACAGGTCCCAAGCATGCTGACCCGTGCCCGGCTCTACGAACTCGTCGACTATGAGGCCTACAACCGCTTTGACACCGGGGTGTTCAACTTCCAGATCCCCGGCATCTGACACCCAGACCTGAACGCCGGAATGCCGGCAGCAGCCGGACAACGGCTCCAGGAAAACAGGCTTTAGGAACAAAGGAGTTTCAGCATGGCTGAAAATGAGATCAAAAAGGGCCTTGCCGGCGTCGTGGTGGACTACACCGCAGTCTCCAAGGTCAACCCGGACACCAACTCCCTGCTGTACCGGGGTTATCCCGTCCAGGAGCTGGCCGCCCGCTGCAGCTTCGAGGAAGTGGCCTACCTGCTCTGGAACGGCGAACTGCCCACCCAGGAGCAGCTGGCGGAATTCACGGCGAAGGAACGCGAGGGCCGCGCCCTGGACCCGGTGGTCAAGCAGGTCATTGATGCTTTGCCCACCAGCTCCCACCCGATGGATGTCTGCCGGACGGCAGCATCGGTCATGGGCGCCCGGCATCCGCTGGCCGAGGACTCCTCCCGGGAAGCCAACATGGCCAAGGCAGTGGACCTGTTCGCGGCCATGCCTGCGGTGGTGGCCTACGACCAGCGCCGCCGCCACGGCCAGGACCTCGTGGAACCCAGGGACGACCTGGGCTACTCCGCGAACTTCCTGTGGATGGCCTTCGGCGAGGAACAGGTCCCCGAAGTGGTGGAGGCCTTCAACGTCTCGATGATCCTGTACGCCGAGCACTCCTTCAACGCATCCACCTTCACGGCCCGGGTCATCACCTCAACGCTCTCCGACCTGCACTCGGCAGTGACTGGAGCGATCGGGGCCCTGAAGGGTCCCCTGCATGGCGGTGCCAACGAGGCCGTGATGCACACCTTCGATGAGATCGGCATCCGGCAGGAGGAGTCGCTCGAGGAGGCTGCGGCCCGGGCGAAGGCCTGGATGGAAGACGCCCTGGCGAAGAAGAAGAAGGTCATGGGCTTCGGCCACCGCGTCTACAAGCACGGCGATTCCCGGGTTCCCACCATGAAGGCGGCCCTGGACAAGATGATTGCCCACTACGGCCGCCCCGAACTGCTGGGCCTGTACAACGGGCTGGAAACGGCGATGGACGAGGCCAAGGCCATCAAGCCGAACCTCGACTACCCGGCGGGACCCACGTACCACCTGATGGGCTTCGACACCCCCACGTTCACTCCCCTGTTCGTGGCCAGCCGGATCACCGGCTGGACCGCGCACATCATGGAGCAGCTGGACGCCAACTCGCTGATCAGGCCGCTGAGCGAATACAACGGCGTGGAGGAACGGCACCTACCGTAGCTCTTGGCAGGAAGATTACGACGGCGGGCGGCCACTTAGGTGGCCACCCGCCGTCGAACGTTAAACGGCGGGGACGCTGCCGGACTTACTCCAGGCGGCTTTCGGACGAGGCAACCGACTCGTTGTCGGTGTGCATGGTGACCACCACGTTGACCCGGCCGCCTTCCAGCACCACGGGCAGCCAATGGTCGGCGTCCTGCCACATGCGCTCCACGGGCAGGGCCGCCACGCTGAACCATTCAGGCAGGATCTCGTCACTGGGGGCCGGCTCCCCCTGCCAGGTGCGCGCCGTGAAGAGCCGGGTGGCCATGTTCCATTCCGGCCGCGCCGGAAAGACAAAGCGGACGGTTCCGGCGTCGGCGAGATCCTCGTGGCGGAGCACTACAGCAGTTTCTTCGAGTACCTCACGGATCACCGCCTGGGCGTCTGTCTCCCCCGGTTCCACGTGGCCGCCGATGCCCACGATCTTGCCCTTGCCGAAGCCTGTCTGCTTCAGCCCGAGCAGGACTTCAGCCCCGGCCGGGCCTTCCCGCAGGAGGAAACAGAGTGTGACCTGGGAGAAGTTCATGTGCACAACCCTATAGATGCCGGGAGGCCCTGACGCTATCCGGCCGCCGGGCCTTGACCAACCAGTTGCGGCCGGAGCTCCACCGGAAGACCTTTGGCGGCAAAGTCAAGGTCCATCGCTTCCTGGGGCGTGAGGCCTTGGTTGTTCAGCGCTTGGAAGTCCCAGTTCAAGACGGTGGCCCAGGGTTGGCGGACGTCCCAGAGGAAGCGGTCGTTCTGTAGTTTGGCGATCCGGAACCAGGCGTTGCCGCCGTCGAGCTGCAGGGCCCGCGCCCCCTCATCGGAGATCGTGTAGGAGAGCCAACCGCCCGCGCAGCCGAGCACGGTGTAGTAGCGCTGCTCCGCCGCCGGGATCGGCAGGATCGAGCGCTGTTGGTCGTTGCGCAGCTGGTCGATGTTCGCCGGCGTGCAGGGCACGCCGCCGGTGCTCAAGCCGCCAGCCGCAGGGTTTCCCGGTTGGGCGGTGGAAGGTGGCGCGGTGGCATGGGCTTGTTCACTGGCCGGCGGCGTGGCCGACTGGGTGGGTGCTGCAGCGCTTCCGGACGGCTCCGAGGGAACCCCGGCAGGGCCGGGCATGGGCCTCTGTGCCATGGTTCCGCCCAGGTACACCGCGCCGGCCACAGCTGCAGCCGCGAGCACGGTGGCAGCAGCCGCGCGGACGGCTGTCCGTCCGCGCGGGGTGCCGCGTTCCGGTGCCCGCGCGGCCAGGTGGACGACTTCCATGTCCCCGATGAGTCCCAACCCGCGTGCCGCGTCGCCTCCGGCCACCCCATTCGGTGCCGTGGGCCGGGGCTTGGCTGCCTTCATCAACTGCTCGATCCGATCCATGGCTAGTCCTTCCGTTCGGTCATGAGCTGAGCTGGTGCTGCTTTGGCGAACGCCCGGCGTGCACGGTGAAGCCGTACGGCAGCCGTTGAGGCGGAACATTCAAGGACTTGGCCAAGTTCGGGGATGGTCAGGTCATCCCAGTAACAGAGCATGAGGATCTCCCGGTCCCGTTCCCGGGGGCGGCCGAGTACCTCTGCCACCGCCGCCTGTTCCCCGGTATTCTCCTGCGGGTGATTGCTGCGTGCCTCGTCCCGCAACCGATCAAGAAGTTCCTGGCGGCGGCGACGGCCCTTGTATTCGTTGCCGACCACGTGGCGGGCCGTGGCGAGGAGCCAGCCGATGCCGGGTGGCTCCGGAAGTTGCTTCTGCCAGGCGATCCGGAACACATCGGCCGCCAACTCCTCGGCCCGGCCCGTGTCACTGATGCGGCAGGCGATGTACCGGTAGACCCGACCCGAATGCCGGGAATGCAGATCGATGAATGCCTGCTCGTCCGCTGCCAACATAGTTTTCCCCCCGGACACGTCATGACTTCTTCCTGAAGACTAAGTGTCGCGGGCAGCGCTGATTCTTACAGCAGCGGGAAAATTATCGTGGGAATCAATCCAAGGCTCGCGTCAGGACCCTGTTCAGCCCAACGCCCGCGGATGCGCCGCGGCGTAGACCTCGCGCAGGGTGTCGGCCGTGACCAGCGTATAAACCTGGGTGGTGGTCACGGAGGCGTGGCCGAGCAGTTCCTGCACCACGCGCACGTCCGCGCCGCCTTCGAGCAGGTGGGTGGCGAACGAGTGCCTCAGGGTGTGCGGCGAGACATCCCGGGTGATGTTGGCTTTCTCCGCCGCCGCCTTCAGGATGGTCCAGGCGCTTTGCCGGCTGATCCTGCCGCCGCGGGCATTCAGGAACAGTGCCGGGGTGCCCTTTCCCTTCGCTGCGAGCGGGGGCCGGCCGCGGACCAGGTAGGCATCCAGTGCCCGGGCGCCGTAGGATCCCAGCGGCACCAGCCGTTCCTTCGATCCCTTGCCGAACAGGCGGACAACGGCCGGCCCGGATCCGGGCTCGGCCAGGGAGATATCGTCCACGTCCAGTCCTACAGCTTCGCTGATCCTGGCGCCGGTGGAATAGAGGAATTCCAGGAGGGCCCGGTCCCGCAGTCCCGTTGCGGTGTCCGTTCCGGCAGCTTCCAGGATGCGGGTCACCTCATCGACGCTGATGGCCTTGGGCAGCCGCTTGCCGGCCATCGGCGGGTGGACTTCGCTGGCAGGGTCCGCGGGCGTGTAGCCCTCCAGGGCCCAAAACTTGTGGAGCCCCCGGACAGCCACCACCGTGCGGGCTGCCGAGCGCACGCCCAGGGTGGACCCGCCGTCGGATCCGTCGGCGAGGGCGCGGACGTAGCCGGTGACATGGTGCCGGGTGATGTCTTCCGGCCGGGTGCAGCCTGAGGTTGCGAGGTAGCGGGCGTACCGGGCCAGGTCGCGGCGGTAGGCCGCCAGTGTGTTAGCCGCCAGCCCCCGTTCCACGCCCATGTGCTGGAGGTAGTCCGTGATTCCCCGGTCGATAGCGGCCGGGATTTCCGTTGGGGCAGCACCGGGAGCTTTTGCATCCGGAGCCGGTTCGAGGGACGGTACTGCTTCAGCCGAGGGACCCGGGACCATCAGCGCTGGCTGGGGTGGGCGGGCCAGGGGGCGTCAGCGGGGCGGAGGTCCTGGTAGTTGCCGGCCCGGGCGGCAGCGGCGGCAAGGATCCCGACGACGGCCGACGGGTTGTGGAGGCGGCCGGCCAGTACGGAGGCCACGGCGTCGTCCAGGCTGATCCAGTGGAACTCAATCTCCGCTTCCTCGTCCGTCCGCTCGTGCCGTTCGTGGTGCGGCACCTCGGTGAGGTCCCGGGCCAGGTAGATGCGGATGGCTTCGCTGGAGGATCCCGGGGAGTTGAAGACGTCGGCCAGGACGTTCCAGGTCCCGGCCGCCAGGTCCGCTTCTTCGGCAAGTTCCCGTGCCGCCCCCACCACGAAGTCTTCGCCTTCGACGTCCAGCAGGCCGGCGGGGACTTCCCATAAGTCCATGCCCACCGGGTGCCGGTACTGCTTCAGGAGGAGGATCTGGCCTTCGTCGTTCATGGGCAGGATCGCGACCGCCCCGGGGTGGTCGATGTAGTCGCGGGTGAGGGCGTCCCCGGACTCGGAGAGCTGGAAGGTGTCGCTGACGACGTCCCAGATCCGGCCCTCATAGACCTTCTCGGACGACAAAAGACGGCGCGGGCTTGGTGCATCCGAAACCTGTTTGGCAGGGGTGGCTTCAGGTGTACCAGGCATCGCGCCGTCCTTTGTGTTCTTTTGACTACTTAGCGGTAACGCTACCCGATGCTGCAGGCTCGCCGTCCGTGGCCGCCGCCGTGTCGGCTGCGGCCTGGCCTGCACCCTGGTGGTTGGCGTTCTGGTGGTCAAGGGCAGCCTTGACCAGGCCGGCGAACAGCGGGTGCGGGCGCGTGGGCCGCGAGCTCAGCTCGGGGTGCGCCTGCGTGGCCACGTAGTACGGGTGGACGTCGGCGGGCAGCTCGACAAATTCCACCAGTTTGCCGTCAGGGGAAGTGCCGGAGAAGACCAGGCCCTTATCCGCGATCTGCTGGCGGTACTTGTTGTTCACCTCGTAGCGGTGCCGGTGGCGTTCGCTGACGGTGGTCTTGCCGTACGTTCCGGCGATGACCGATCCTTCGTCGAGCTTGGCTTCGTACAGGCCCAGGCGCATGGTGCCGCCAAGGTCGCCGCGGCCCTCGACGTACTCCAGCTGCTCCTCCATGGTGGCGATGACGGGGTACTTTGAATCCGGCTCGAACTCGCTGGAGGAGGCGCCTTCCAGCCCCACCACATTGCGGGCGTACTCGATCACCATGCACTGCAGGCCAAGGCAGAGACCCAGGACCGGCAGCTTGGTTTCGCGGGCGAACTTCAGCGCGCCCAGCTTGCCTTCGAGGCCGCGGATGCCGAAACCGCCCGGAACGCAGATGGCGTCAACGCCGTCGAGGGCCTTGATGGCCCCTTCGCGGGTCTCGCACTCATCCGACGGGACCCAGCGGATCTTGACCTTGGCCTCGTTGGCGAAGCCGCCGGCCCGCAGCGCCTCGGTGACCGAAAGGTAGGCGTCCGGCAGGTCGATGTACTTGCCCACCAGGGCGATCTCGACGTGGTGCTTGGGGTTGTGCACGGCCTCGAGCAGGCGGTCCCAGCTGGTCCAGTCGACGTCCTTGAACGGCAGGTCCAGGGCGCGGACGATGTAGGAGTCCAGTCCCTGGCCGTGCAGGGTCTTGGGGATGTCGTAGATGCTGGGGGCATCGGCGGCGTTCACCACGGCGTCGATGTCGACGTCGCACATGCGGCCGATCTTTTCCCGCATGGCCTCAGGCACTTCGCGGTCCGACCGGATCACGATGGCCTCGGGCTGGATGCCGATGGAGCGCAGCGCGGCCACGGAGTGCTGCGTGGGCTTGGTCTTCAGTTCCTGGGAAGGCCCGATGTAGGGCACCAAGGAGACATGGAGGAAGAACACGTTGTTCCGGCCGATGTCCTGGCGGACCTGGCGGGCGGATTCCAGGAAGGGCTGGGACTCGATATCGCCAACGGTGCCGCCGATTTCGGTGATGATCACGTCCGGGGCGTTCTTGCCCTCGGCGGGCAGCCGCATGCGGCGCTTGATCTCATCGGTGATGTGCGGGATGACCTGAACGGTGTCCCCGAGGTATTCGCCCCGGCGTTCCTTGGCGATAACGGTGGAGTACACCTGCCCCGTGGTCACGTTCGCAGAACCTTCGAGGTTCTCGTCGAGGAAGCGTTCGTAGTGCCCGATGTCCAGGTCCGTCTCGGCGCCGTCGTCCGTGACGAAGACCTCACCGTGCTGGAAGGGGTTCATCGTGCCCGGATCCACGTTCAGATAGGGATCGAGCTTCTGCATCGTGACCGACAGGCCGCGTGCCCGCAGTAGATGACCAAGGCTGGAGGCCGTCAGTCCCTTACCGAGCGAGGACGCCACACCGCCAGTGACGAAAATATGCTTGGTCGTCTTGGAGGAGCCCGGGAACCGGGAATTTACACGGGAATTTGATCGCTGCACCACGGAATTCGAGCCTATCATCATTTGCGCCTTCCCGTGGGTGGCCAGAGCCGTCCCGCTCAGGCCCGCTGCGGCAGGAGTTTGGCGTCGTCCAGCAGTTCCTGGGCGTGCGCCTGCGCCGATTCCGAGTCCTCCTGGCCCGCCAGCATGCGCGCAAGCTCACGCACCCGCTCCGGTCCGTCAAGCAGCCGGACGTCACTGGAGGTGAACCCGGTGGCGGTGCCGCCGTCGGCTCCCCTGACCGATGTCTTGGTCACGGTGATGTGCTGGTCCGCGAAGGCGGCCACCTGCGGAAGGTGCGTGACCACCAGCACCTGCACGTGGCGTGCCAGCATGGCCAGCCGCCGGCCGATCTCGACGGCGGCGCGCCCACCCACGCCCGCGTCCACTTCGTCGAAGACGAATGTGGGGACGGGATCGACGGCGGCCAGCACCACTTCGATGGCCAGCATCACCCGGGAGAGCTCACCACCGGAGGCACCCTTGCCCAGCGGCCGGGCCGGGGCGCCCGAGTGCGGCTGCAGCAGGAAGCTGATCTCGTCCGCGCCGTAAGGGCCCAGCTGCGCGGCGGGGTCGAGGTTGATCACCAGGGTGGCGTCGGCCATGGCCAGGGCCTTCAATTCGGCGCTGACCCGGGCGGAAAGGTCCTTGGCGGCCTTGGCCCGGATCTTGCTGATGGCCGCCGACTGCTTCTTCAGGTCCGCTTCGGCGCGGACCACTTCCCCGTCCAGGGCCTCGATGCGGGACGAATCGTCCTGCAGCTCGTCGAACCGGACGCGCGCCTTCTCCGCCCACTCCAGCACCTCATCGATGGTGGGGGCGTATTTGCGGACCAGCTTGGCCAGGGCAGCGCGCCGGTCTTCGATCTCGGCGAGCCGTTCCGGGCCCTCGGAGTCCAGGCCCGCCTGGTAGCTGGCCAGCTCGGTGGCGATGTCGTTGAGCAGAAAGCCCACCTCGGCCAGGCGCGCGGCCGCAGATCCCAGCTCGGCGTCGTGCTCGGCCACGTGTTCAAGGGTCCGTTTGGCCGAGTCCACCAGGGTGGTGGCGTCACCCGCCTCGCCGAAGTCCTCGGCAATGAGGGCTTGGTGCGCTGTGCTGGCGGCAATTCGCAGTTCCTCAACATTGGCAAGCTTCACGGCCTCGGCCTTGAGCAGCTCGTCCTCCCCCGGCTGTGGGTCCACCTCATCGATCTCCGCCAGGGCCGCCTCCAGGGATTCAGCTTCGCGGAGCCTGTCACGGGCGGCGCTGCGCAGGGCATGCAGCTCCGCCTGGCTGGCCTTCCACCGGCTGTACAGGTCCTTATATGCGGCCAGCGGTTTGGCCAGTGCCTCGCCGGCGAACTTGTCCAGGGCTTCGCGCTGGGCCGTGGCGCCCTTGAGCCGGATCTGGTCCGTCTGGCCGTGCACCACCACCAGCGATTCGCCGATCTCGGCCAGGACGCCCACGGGTGCGGCGCGGCCGCCAAGGAACGCGCGGCTCCGTCCGTCCGCACCCAGCCGGCGGGCCAGGATCAGTTCAGTGCCGCCGTCGAACTCCTCAGCGTCGGCGCCGGCTTCGAGGGCACGGGCGACGGCGGGATGTCCGGTCTCAAGCTTGAGCACGGCTTCGGCGGTGGCGCTCTTCGCACCGCTGCGGACGGCCCCTGCGTCCGAGCGGGCGCCCAGCAGCAGTCCGACGGCGGTGACCACCATGGTCTTTCCGGCGCCGGTTTCACCGGTCACCACGCTCAGTCCCGGGCCGAGCGGAAGCGTTGCGTCGGTGATGACGCCCAGATCGCGGATTCTCAGTTCTTCAAGCATGGATTCACTTTGCAGTCGACGGATCGGGATCGCTGTCCGGGTTCTCAACGTGCGGTACGGGCAGCGGCGGCATGGGCCGGGGCGTGCGCACCACGGGGATGGGGCCGGTGTGTACGGCGTCGGACTTGGGCAGTGGCCCGCGCCAGCCGTGGATGGGCAGCTCGAACTTGCGGACCAGGCGTGCCGAGAACGGGGTCTGGTGGGTGCGGGCCAGCCGGACCGGGGTCGCTGACTTGGTCACTTCCACGCGGGCGCCGGGCGGCAGGTCCACCGAGCGCCGCCCGTCGCACCACAGGACCCCCTGGGCGTCGGTCCGGCCCAGCACCTCAACTGCCAGCCTGGACCGGGGCGACACGACGAGCGGCTTGGCGAAGAGCGCATGGGCACTGATGGGCACGATCACCAGCGCCTCCACTTCCGGCCACACGACGGGTCCGCCGGCGGAGAACGCGTAGGCCGTGGATCCGGTGGGAGTGGCCAGGACAATGCCGTCGGAGCCAAAGGACGTCAGCGGACGTTCGTCCACCTCGGTCACCACTTCCAGCATCCGTTCACGGTTGGCTTTCTCGATGGCGGCCTCGTTTAAAGCCCAGGTGTGCCAAATCTTCTGGCCACGGACCCAGACCTGAACGTCGATGGTCATGCGCTCTTCCACCGTGTACTCGCGGCTGGCGATCCACTCGACGGTTTGGGCCAGGTCCGCCCGTTCACTTTCGGCCAGGAACCCCACGTGGCCCAGGTTAACGCCCAGCAGCGGGACATCCACCTCGCGGACCAGTTCGGCGGCCCGCAGGATGGTCCCGTCGCCGCCGAGGACCATGACTAGTTCAACATCGGGCAGCTGCACGTGGTCGTGGAGCACTTCCACCGGCTGGGCCAGGTGCCCGAAGAACCGCTCCATGTCCCCCAGCTCGGATTCCTGCATCACGGGGACCATGCCCGAGGCGTGCAGCAGGGCGCAGGCTTCCCAGGCGGCTTTCAGTGACTCCTCGCGGCCGGTGTGGGCAAGGACCAGTACACGCCTGCTCATCAGGTTCCGCTCTCTAGTGGTTCGGCCAGATTTGTCCGAGCAACGCAGCGGCTGCTGCCTCTCGCTCTTCGATCTTAGGCAAGTCTTTGCTGATCCTGCGTTTTATCCACAGGAAGTATTCGACGTTTCCGTCCTGTCCGGGCAGCGGACTGGGCGCCAGGCCGCAAAGGTCCAGCCCGGCGTCGAGCGCTGCCTTGGCGACCTTTTCGACCGCCATCCGCCGCTCACGCTCCGAGGTGACCACCCCGGTGCGGCCCAGCCGGTCCTTGCCGATCTCGAACTGCGGCTTGACCATCAGCACCAGGTCGCCGCCCGGTTCGGTGCAGTCCGCCAGCGGCTGCACCACCAGGGTGAGGGAGATGAAGGACAGGTCCGCCACGGTCAGGGCGGCGGGGCCGCCAATGTCGGCCGGGGCCATGTACCTGACGTTCATCCCCTCGTGGACGGCCACGCGGGGATCGTTGCGGAGGTGTGGCACCAACTGGCCGTGCCCGACGTCGACCGCCACCACGTGCGCGGCGCCGCGCCGAAGCAGGACGTCGGTGAAACCTCCGGTCGAGGCACCCGCGTCGAGGCACCTTTTGCCCTGCGGCAACACCTCGGGGAAGGCGTCCAGGGCGCCAGCCAGCTTGTGGGCGGCCCGGCTGGCGTAGGTGTCCTGGTCATCAAGTTGGACAGCGAGGTCCCGGCTTTCGTCAACCTGCAGGGAGGCTTTGGCGAGGACGTTGCCGCCCGAGGTGACCTTGCCTTCGGCGATGAGCGAGGCTGCGTGCGTGCGCGACCGTGCCAGGCCGCGGGCCACCAGGGCCTGATCGAGGCGGACCGGCATCAGGCTGCCCCGCCGGCGCGGCCGGTTGCCGCCCTGACCTGGTCGATGGGATCGCTGTTCAGGGCTGCCAGCAGTTCGTCGTGGAGCCCGTTGTAGACAGCTTCGTGGTCAGCCGCAGGGAGGCCGGGGATCCCGGAAAGCCTTGCCACGGCCCGTGCCACCTGCGGATCGCTGATGTGCTGCCCATTCTCCCGGGCGACGGGTTGCGGCCACTCCGGGGCAGGCTGGGCTGTCGAGTCGTCCGGTTCGGTCAGCTCAGTCATGGAACCAGTCTAGTGATTGAGCCACACCAGCTTGGGTGCCTGCGGGGTTGCAGCCTCTGGCGTCTCCGCCCACCAGGCAGCGCAGGCCGCCCGCCAGGAGTCCAGGTTGTCCTGGCTGCCGATGATGCCCACCGCTCCGTTGGCCACGCGTGCCGTCGCTTCGCCGCACACGTAGGTGCCGTCGTCGTGCGTCACGTCCGGGTACGGGCGGTGCAGGTCCGTCAGGTTCCCGATGATGTAGTTGGGTCGTTCCGCGGAACGCGCCGCAAGGATTGTTTCGCGGGAGTCGACGCCGGTCAGCACCGCCACGGTGGCGAAGCCGGCGTTGTTGCCGCCCAGGATGTCCGTGTCCAGCCGGTCCCCCACCACCAGCGGACGCTCGGCCCCAAGACGTTTGGCAGCGGAGTGGAACAAAGGCGCCTCCGGCTTACCTGCGACCTTGGGCTGCTGCGCAGTAGCCGCGGCGACAGCAGCAACCAGGGTGCCGTTCCCCGGGGCGATCCCCCGAGCCTGTGGAATCGTCATGTCCGTGTTGGTCGCCACCCAGAGGGCGCCGGCGTTCACCACATAGGTGGCTTCCGCCAGCTCCTTCCAGCCAATGCCGGGGCTGAAGCCCTGCACCACCGCCACCGGTTCCTCGTCCTGGCTGCCCACTGGCACCAGACCGGCCAGCTCGATTTCCCGGGCCAGCGCCGGGCTGCCAGTGATGAGGATCCGTGACCCCGGAGCCAGCAGCGACGCCAGCATGTCCGCCGCCGCCTGCGAGGAACTGACCACCTGGTTGTCCTCGGCGGGCGCACCAAGCTCGCGAAGGTGGGCTGCAACCTCCGCAGGTGAACGGGAGGCGTTGTTCGTCACGTAGCCCAAGCCGATGCCCAGCCCGGAGAGCTGCTTCAGCGATTCCACTGCTCCGGGGATTGCATGCGGTCCCGCATACACCACGCCATCCAGGTCGGCCAGCAGGGCATCGAAGCGGGAAACCAGGGAAACGTCAGTCATGGGTGGTCAGTCCCGCCGTTCTTCATTCGCAAAGGCGTCCGCGCCGTCGTGGTGGTGTTCCGCGGCGCCCTGGTCTTCCCCCTGGTCCCCGTTGCCGGGCTCGTGCGCAGCTGCGGGGTCAAGCTCGTCGTGTTCCACCGAGTCCTGGTCCGATTCGGCGTCGTCAGAGACGAAGTAGTCGGCCTCCTGGTCATCGATGCCGCCGTCCTCGGCAGCCTTCGCCTCGGTGGCGCGTGGGCTCTCAGTAGCTGTGACCTCGTGGTCGGCTGCCGTTGTATCGGTGCCGGTATCGCCGCCGCTTTCAGCTCCGGAAGCCTTGGAAGCACGGTCCAGCATCCGGCGGCGTTCAGCCTCTTCCCGGGCCTCTTCTTCCTCGTCCCAGCCGAGGTCGATGATGTCAGGTTCCTCATCCGCACCCTGGCCCAGGGCATTTTCCGCCACTACAGCCTGCCGGCCCCACTTCTGCGACTCGTCGTCGCGACCCACCGCAGCAAGTGCCTCGGAGTAGGCACGGAACAGACGGGGGCTGTAGGAGAATGCACGGTTGATATCCAGCTGCGGGATCTCGAGCTCCGCCACTGCCGCGTCCAGCTGTCCCAGGTCGGTCCGTGCGCCGGCGGCAACAATGGCCAGTTCAACTTTGCCGGGAGCATCCAGATCCTGGGCTTCCTCCGAGCGGGCAACGTCCAGGGCGCGGTCGGGCCGGCCCAGGCCACGTTCGCAGTCGGCCATCACGGGCAGATGCACGTTGGAGCCGCTGATGCGCCGGAAGGTGCGGAACTCGCGGAGCGCTTCACCGTAGTGGCCCGCAGCGTAAGCAGTCAGTCCAACGGCTTCACGCACGGCAGCCAGCCGTCCGCCGCGACGGCTGGCGGCAAGGGCGTGCTGGAAGGCCAGCTCGGGCTCGTCATCAATCAGGCGGCCAGCCATGACCAGGTGGCGGGCCACCCATTCCGCGCTCTTGGACTCGAGCGTCTTGATCTGGTGCTGCGTGGCGCGATCGAGCTCCTTGCCCGTGACGTCCTCGTCGATTTCGGGTGAGCGTTCCCGGTCCGGGCGGTTGGCGCTGCGAAGGTCCGCGGCGTTGGGCACGCGCGCGGGACGTTCCTCCTGGCGGTCGCGGCCGAAGCTGCGGGAGCCGGAGTCGCGGGGGCCTGCGCCGCGGCCGGACTCGGCACGCGAGTCTCGGCGGTCAAAGCTGCGGGGCGCACGTTCCTGCCGGTCGCCAAACGGTTTGCGGTTGTCGCCGCCGAAACCACGACGGTCACCCTCACCATCACGACGCGGACGATCACCATAAGGCTTACGGTCACGATCACCGCCGCCACCGAAACCACGACGGTCACCCTCACCATCACGACGCGGACGATCACCAAAGGGCTTACGATCGCGATCACCGCCGCCACCGAAACCACGACGGTCACCCTCACCATCACGACGCGGACGATCACCAAAGGGCTTACGATCGCGATCACCGCCGCCACCGAAACCACGACGGTCACCCTCGCCATCACGACGCGGACGATCACCAAAGGGCTTACGATCGCGATCACCGAACTGGCGGCGCTCACCCTCGCCATCACGACGCGGACGATCACCAAAGGGCTTACGATCGCGATCACCGCCGCCACCGAAACCACGACGGTCACCCTCACCATCACGACGCGGACGATCACCATAAGGCTTCCGGTCACGATCCTCGTAGGATTTACGCTCCCCGCCTCCGGTAGCTCCACCGCGGGAGAAATTGTTGCCGTCCCGGTCAGACCGCGACCTAAAGCCGCGGGGCTCACCGCCGGAGTTGTTGTTGCCGCGGAACGCGCCGCGGTCGTTGCCGCGGTTGCCACCGTTGTGCTCGGCCATATGGATTCCTCCTGTTGTGAGCCGACCACTGGCGCAACTGCAGCCGCTCGTTTCGTTTCCTACGCAACCCGAAATCAAGCGCTTCGAAGTCCGTACATCTTCATCAATTCTAGTGGAGCCGCAAAATCCCCTGGGACGATGGGAGCCCTGGCGGCGGTATCGTGGCCATCTTCACACCAACCAGGGACTGTGGTTCTCCCCAACAACGCCCGCTCACGTGTGGCGGGTTCTCCCCGGCGCCCGCTCCCATCTGGCAGGTTTTCCCCCGGCCCCCGCTCACCTCTGGCAGGTTTTCCCTGAAGGCCCGCTCTCAAGGCATCGTTACCAGGTGAGCGGGGGTCGATGGTTTACCCGCCAGAAGTGAGCTGGGGTTGATCGTTTACCGGTCAAAGGTGAGCGGGGGTTGACCGTTTACCCGTCAGAGGTGAGCTGGGGATTCTGGGTGGTGGTGGGTGGTTGTTAAATGTGGGAGGCCCCAACCGTGTGGTTGGGGCCTCGACCAGTTAATAGTTGTTCCGGCGGTGACCTACTCTCCCACACCCTCCCGGG
>NZ_JBHDJA010000026.1:0-53872 GCF_041877125.1 Arthrobacter sp. E44 | reverse complement strand
GCAACCGCCACGACATCGCGGCGGAACTCTTCGGGAAAGGCTTTGGGCATGAGGAACATCCTTCCACCCGCAAGGATCAAATCCTCACAGGCAAAGTGTCAATCAAACCTTCAGCAGTCCCGAGCGACTCCGGGGTGGGAGAGGTTGCTGCTGATGCCCCAGTCGCCCGCTTGGCTGCGCCGGTCCAGCTCAAGGCCGAACAGACCGAATGCGATCTTAGACTGTCGGTAGGCATTCATGCCGTGATAAGACCGTTCCCAGTTCAGGTCGTCCCAGTTGATGACCCCACTGTTCACCGCTACGTTGACCTGCGAGGTCACCCGTGCCTGACCATCTCTGAGGACGGGTTGCAGGTGGGCCACGAGCGCGAAGTGGCCGAGGTGGTTGGAGCCGAACTGAAGCTCGAACCCGTCGGCGGTCGCCTGCCGGTCAGGCAGTGTCATCACTCCGGCGTTGTTGATGAGGATGTGGTTGCGGGACGGGCATGAGGACCTCCGCGCCAGCTGCGGCCAGCCGCGCCGCCATCCCCAGGCCCATCCCGTCGCTGGCTCCGGTGACGACGGCGCGCTTCCCGGATAGGTCGGGGACCGTGATGTCGAGGTTCTTGCGTGGCATGTGTTCACTCACTCCTGGTAGTTGTGTCGTTGCCTCCAGCGGCGCGGAAGACGGCGAAGTTATTCAGGGCCGCTTGATCCCCTGATAAGGAAGGCAAGGTCCGACCAGACCTACATCAGGCGTGGGTGGACCCGATAGGAAACTTGACCCTTTTGTCGGTGGATCCCGGTATCGTCCGGCGTCGATAACGGAGGATCAGTAGGTCGTGGATGCTTGAATGCGCACGTGGTAGGAAGGAAGTGGCCGCAAGGAAGGAGACGCATGGTGATCGACAGGACCGGACTGGCGGAGTTCCTCCGGCGCCGCCGGGAGGCGTTGCAACCCGAGGACGACGGCCTCCCGCGTGGACAACGCCGCCGGACAAGCGGGCTGCGGCGCGAGGAAGTCGCCCTGCTTTGCCACATATCGACCGACTACTACTCGCGACTCGAGCGAGAACGCGGACCGCATCCATCCGAGCAGATGATCGCCTCCATCGCGCAAGGGCTCCATCTCTCCCTCGACGAACGCGACCACCGGTTCCGCCTCTCCGGACAAAACCCACCCGCCCGCGGCGCTGTCAGCGAGCACATCAGCCCCGGCCTGCTGCGCATCTTCGACCGCCTGCATGACACTCCCGCGGAGATCGTCACTGAGCTCGGCGAGACCCTGCGGCAGACCGCACTCGGCGTCGCGCTCACCGGTGACCTGACCTCCTATAGCGGCCCTGCCCGCAGCATCGGCTACCGCTGGTTCACCGACCCCGCGACACGGCAACTCTAGCCCCGAGGACCATCCGTTCCTCAGCCGCATGTTCGTCTCGGGCCTGCGCGGGGTGGCCACGCTGCGCGGTCCTGCATCCCGGGCCGCTAACCTTGCGGACTTGCTTCTCGCCCGGAGTGAAGAGTTCCGGGACGTGTGGAGCGAGCACGAAGTCGGCATCCGGCCCCGCGAGATGAAGCACTTCATCCACCCTGAACTCGGAGCCCTGGGATTGACCTGCCAGACACTGCTCGATCCGGGACAATCGCATTCGCTGCTCGTCTACACCGCCATTCCCGGCAGTGAGAGCTACGAGAAGCTGCAACTGCTCTCCGTCGTCGGCACGCAAACGCTTCGCTAAGAGCGCGCACCTTACAGGACAGCATGGAACCAGACTCGCCTGGGCGGTCGAAGACCTAAAGCAGAGTGACGTTGACTCTCGCCCTTGAGTCCTTGGCCGTATGCCGGAACGGGCGGCCCTTCCACGGGGATCTGGTATGAAGGTTCCATGACACCGCAGAGCTCCGAGCCGCCACTGGGCGGCTCGCGCGCCCACATTAAGTCGATCTTCCCGTCGCTGGTCCCCAGTGAGCAGCGCGTCGCCCAGCTGTGCATCGATTCGCCCGAGACCGTGGCGAGGATGTCGGTGGCCGATCTGGTGGCGGAGACCGGCACCTCCCCGGCGACGATCGTGCGCGCCTGCAAAGGCCTGGGTTTCGCCGGCTTCCAGCACCTGCGCCAGGTCCTGCTCCGCGACCTCGGAGCCGCAGCACGCGACAGTGCGGAGCAGGATTCGCTGGCGGCCCGCGGCGAACCAGGTTCCTCGGAGCACTTGGTGTCCGGCATCTTCTCCAGGGCCGCCCAAGACATTCGAGGGGCCCTGGGGTCCCTGGACTTCACAGCGTTTGACGGGGCCGCCGCGGCCATCCGCCGTGCCCGGCGCCTGCTGATTGTGGCCAACGGAGCGTCTCTATCCCCCGCCAAATCACTCGCGCTGCGGTTCCTTGCCGCCGGCGTCGTGTGCGAGGCCCCGGGCGATATCGCCACACAGCACATCTCTGCCAAGCTGCTGCGCCCCGGCGATGTGTGCATCGCCGTCAGCGACAGCGGCATGAACTCTTTCACGCTTGGTTCGGCCCGGCTTGCGGCGGACAGCGGAGCCACGGTCATCGGCGTAACGAGCTACGCGAAATCGGCGCTGGCCGAAGTCTCCACCCATACGCTCATGGCCGGCGCCGAGTTCCACGCCTGGAATGACGAGCTGCCGATCGGGAACATCGTCCAGATGCTGATCCTGTCGGCGCTCCACGCGGCAGTCACCGGGAACTCGCCGGAAGTTGTGGAGGCCCGTTCGGCCGTCTTCGAGGAAGTCCTGCACAGCATCGTCGAAGACAATCAATAACCTGCTGCTTCAGCTGTAAGTGTTCCGCTCTCCCTCCCCGGCGATTAACGCTTGATCCACTCACGATTCACTTTTCAGGCCCACTCTTCGAGGGTAAGACGTTTCCTAGAAAATTCGATTTAGGAATCATCGTTTCCCCCGGAGGTGCCTGTGGGCCGACTAGTGCTCAACCAGCTCTCACGTTCGTTCAAGAACGTGACGGCGGTAAAGAACGTTTCGCTCACCGTTGAAGACGGTGACTTTCTGGTCCTGCTCGGTCCCAGCGGCTGCGGCAAGACCACCCTGCTTCGCATGATCGCGGGCCTGCTGGAGCCGACGTCGGGGTCCCTCGAACTGGACGGACGCGACATCACCACGGCGCCGTCCAAAAAGCGCGACCTCGCCATGGTGTTCCAGAGCTATGCCCTCTACCCGCACCTGAGCGTGGCCAAGAACCTCGCCTTCCCCCTGAACGTCCGGCGGGCCGACAAGCAGTTCGTCAAGGAACGGGTCCAGGCCGTGGCGGAGATGGTGGAAATCGGACACCTGCTGCACCGGAAGCCCAAGGAACTCTCCGGCGGACAGCGCCAGCGAGTGGCAGTCGCCCGCGCCCTGGTCCGCGAACCCAAGGCCTTCCTCATGGACGAACCGCTCTCCAACCTCGACGCGAAGCTCCGCACAGCCACGCGGCAGGAACTCGCGGGACTCCACAAGCGGCTCGGCGCGACATTCATCTACGTCACGCACGACCAGGTCGAAGCCATGACCATGGCCACCAAGATCGCCCTGCTCAACGGCGGGCAACTGGAGCAGCTCGGAACGCCGGAGGAACTGTACGACAAGCCGGCTTCGGTCTTCGCCGCGGGCTTCCTCGGATCCCCCGCCACCAACCTGCTCGACGCCGAACTGGCCACCAGCAACGGCATGGTCACCGTGCTGGCGCCGTCCGTGGAGGCAGTGCTCTGGCCCGGCGAGACGCCCCAGCGGGACATCGTGCTCGGCATCCGTCCCGAACACCTGAGCATCCACGCCGCCGGGTCCGCAGCAGCCGCTCCCAGCGCCGGCGCCGCCCTGCGCGGCGTCGTCGAACTTTCCGAAAACCTCGGGAGCGACCAGGTTCTCTACTGCCGGGTCGGCGCCAACCGGGTGGCGGTCCGCGCCTCCCGCAACGAACACTGGGACACCGGCCGGGCCGTGGTGCTCAGCGCCGCCGCCGACCGGCTGCACCTCTTCGACCGGACCAGCGGCCGCCGCCTCGAATGGCAGCCCGCGTCGGTACCGGCGCCTGTCGCCTAAGCAGCCCACTTTCACGTCTCCCCCCAACAACCTTCCCCCCAACACTGAAGGAAAACCGTGCGAACTCTCCGTTCCCTTGCCCTGACCATCGTGGCCGGCACAGCCGCCCTGACCCTCGCCGCCTGCTCCGGCAGCACCCAGGCCAGCACCATAGCTGCCCAAATTCCTGAGCTGAAGTCCGACCAGCAGGTAGACATCACCTTTGAGAGCTACAACCTGGCGCAAGCCGGCGTGTGGACTGACACCGTCAAAGGCCTGATCGCGGACTTCGAAAAGGCCCACCCCAATATCCACGTCACCGCCCAGGCCCCGCAGGGCGGCGGGGCCGCCCTGTCGAACATCGTCAGCAGCGTCCAGACGCAGCTGCTGGCAGGCAAGGCCCCGGACGTCGCCCAGCTGACCTTCGATTCGCTGGACTTCGCCGCCACCCAGCTCGGCGCGAACCCCATCAGCGACCTTGTGGGCCAGGACGCGGTTGATGCGCACCTCGACGGCGCACACCCCTTCCACGACAAAGCCAAGCACCTGGCCGACTGGAACGGCAAGACCTACGGCATCCCGTACGTCTTCTCCACCCCCGTCCTGTTCTACAACGCCACCCAGCTCCAGGCAGCCGGGCTCCCCGCCGACGTCGACCTTTCCACGTGGGACAAGGTGCTGACCGTGGCGAAGGCCGTCACGGCAAAAACCGGCAAGCCGTCGCTGGACCTATCCTGCTCCGTCAAGGGCGGCAACTGGTGCATGCAGGGTGTCTTCAAGTCCAACGGCGCAGAGGTGCTCTCGGACGACCGCAAGACCATCGGTTTCGGCTCCGACGCCGCCGCGGACACCGTGTCCAAGCTCGCCGAGATGAACCGAGCCGGAGTCCTGCGCAACACGGACTCGTCCAGCATGTCTGAAGGCTTTGCCAAGGGCGAGACCGCCATGCAGATCACCTCATCGGCGCTGCAGGGCATGTTCATGGCCAGCTCGGCCAAGGCAGGCTGGACGCTCAAGGCTGCGGGAATGCCTGGCTTCGGCGACAAGCCCTCGGTTCCCACCAACTCCGGCTCGGCCCTGTTCATCCTGGGCCAGGACCCGGCCAAGCAGCGGGCCTCCTGGGAGCTGATCAAGTTCATGACCAGCGACCACGCCTACGAACAGATCTCCAGCAAGATCGGCTACCTCCCGCTGCGCACCTCGCTGACCCAGAAGGGCGGCGTACTGTACGACTGGGCCCAGAAGAACCCGCTCCTGGCACCGAACCTGGCACAGCTTGACCGCCTCCAGCCCTGGGTGTCCTACCCCGGCAACAGCTACGTGCAGGTGGACGACATCCTGGCCACCGCCATCGAGGACGTCGTCTACTACGGCAAGGACGCCAAGGCCACCATGTCCGAGGCACAGCGCCGCGCCCAGGACCTCCTCCCCCGCTGAGCAACCGGGCCGGCCCCGTGTGCCGGCGTTTACCGGCCGCGTGCCGGCCCCTAGAAAGGAATTCCCTGTGACCACGACCACCGAGGCCGCTCTCCCCGGAACCGCAAACCACCCCATCGCAGTGGACGGTACCTACAACTTCCGCAGCACCGGCGGCTACGCCGCCGCCGGACGGACTGTCCGGGAGGGAAAACTGTTCCGCTCGGACGGGCTGCACCGCCTCACCGACGCCGGACGCGCCAGCCTCGCTGAACTGGGCATCCGCCTGGTGATCGACCTGCGCGACCGGACCGAACTGGAGCAGTCGCCCAGCCTCCTCGAAGGGCTCGCCCTGGAATCGCGGCACAACGCCATCTTCGAGCAGGGCAAGGGCAAGGTCCCCGGCCTCACCCCGACCACGACGCTCCTGGACATCTACACGCTGATGATCGACGCGCACGCCGAGCGCCTGGCAGGAGCGGTCCGCTTGATCGCCGACTCCGGAACCGATCCCGTCCTTGTGCACTGCACCGCAGGCAAAGACCGGACCGGCGTCGTCATCGCCCTGGCCCTGCTGGCAGCCGGCGTCGACCGCGAACAGGTCGTCCGCGACTACGCCGCCACCGGGGACAACCTGGCCGGCGAATGGACGGAGACCATGCTGGCCACCGTCGCCAACCACCCGGGCCTTGACACCGTCGGCGGGGACCTCCGCGAAATCATCTCCGCCAGCCCCGCCGCCGTCCTGGACGCCACCCTGGACTTCGTCCAAGGCAGCTACGGCAGCGTCGAAGGCCTGCTCAAGGCCCACGGCTTCAGCGACGACGACCTGGACCGCCTGAGGGCGGCCCTCACCATCCCGGGGGTCCCCGGGGAAGAAACCTCAGCCACCCAAACCCAGCACGAGGAGTACGCACAATGACGATCGAACCCCAGCACCCCGCCCCCGAACACTTCATCCTGCACATCAGCGACACCCACTTCGTCGCCGACAACGACCTCCTGCACGGCAGCGTCGACAGCGACGAGAACCTCCGCCAGCTGTTCCGCGACTTCGTCAAGGCCCAGGTCAAGCCCGAAGCCATCGTTTTCACCGGCGACCTCGCCGACACCGGCCGGCCCGACGCCTACGTCCGCCTCCGCAACATCGTGGAACCGGTGGCCGACGAGCTGGGCGCCAAGATCATCTGGGTCATGGGCAACCACGACGAGCGCGCCGCTTTCCGCTCAGGCCTCCTGGACTCTGACGCCGGACAGGAATCAGTGGACATGGTCCACGACGTCAACGGCCTGCGCATCATCGCCCTCGACTCCACCGTTCCCGGCCTGCACCACGGCGAGATCTCGGACGAGCAGCTCGCCTGGCTCTCCGACGTGCTGGCCACGCCGGCACCGCACGGCACCCTGATCGCGCTGCACCACCCGCCGGTCCCCAGCCCGCTGGAGATCATGGCCATGGTGGAACTGCGCGAGCAGAGCCGTTTCGAGAAGGTTATCGAAGGCACCGACGTGCGCGGCATCCTTGCAGGCCACCTGCACTACTCCACCTTCTCCAGCTTCGCCGGGGTTCCTGTCTCGGTCGCGTCGGCCACCTGCTACACCCAGGACCTCAACGTTCCCCGCGACACGATGCGCGGCCAGAACGGCGCCCAGGCCTTCAACCTCGTCCACGTCTACCACGACCGGCTGCTCAACTCCGTGGTCCCGATCGGTGAGTTCTCCACCGTGTACAGCGTCTCTGCCGAGCAGATGGCCGCTTACCAGAAGATGTCCCTGGAAGAGGTCACCGACGCCATGCGGACGGACTACGCACCCGACGCCGAGGCTTCCAATAACATCGCCGCCGAAGGCGAGCTCGCCGGGACTGCCCGCTAGAACGGGCCCTCACGGAAGCCAAGAAAACAATGTTCATTGAAACCTCCGGGCCGGCAGCTGGCGTCGCCGCTGCCGGTCCGGCCGGCCGCCCGCATCGCGGCCGCGCCGCCCGCCGTTCGTGGAACCCCTATTTCTACATTCTGCCGGCCGTCGTCCTACTGCTTGTCTGGACGTACTGGCCGCTGGGCCAGACTGTCAACCTGTCGTTCTACGACTGGAACCTGATCCCCACCAAGCCCAAGCAGTACGTGGACGTGCAGAAGTACGCGAAAGTGCTGAGCCTGCCCGAACTCCATCAGGCCCTGCTCAACACCGGGCTGTACATCCTGGCGTTCCTGGCCATTTCCGTGGCCCTGCCGCTGGTGTTCGCGCTGCTCTCGCGGAAAGTCCAGGGCCGCGCGCGCACCGCGTACCAGGCGTTGATTTTCGTGCCGTTCCTGATCACCCCGGTTGCTACCAGCGCCATCTGGCGGTGGCTCTTCGCACCCGAAGGCGGCACCATCCCCGCGATCGCGGCCACCCTTGGCTCGCCGATGGGCAACGTGTTCCGCGACCCGGACGGCTCCATGATCGCCGTGATCGTGATCGTGGGCTGGCAGATGCTTGGCTTCGGCGTCCTGGTGGTCTCGGCCGGCCTGGCGGGCATCAGCCCCGACTACGCCGCGGCGGCCTCCATCGACGGCGCCAGCGGACGGCAGATCACCTGGCGGATCATCCTCCCCCTGCTCTCCCCCAGCCTGGTGTTCCTGTCGCTCATGACCATCCTGCTCTCCGCCCAATGGACCTATCCGATCATCGACCTCGTCACCCAGGGCGGACCGGGCAATTCGTCCACCAACATCTACTACCTGCTGTACCAGTTCGGCTTCCGGAACTTCGACGCCGGCTTGTCGTCCGCAGCCGGAACGCTCTTCTTCCTCGGGTTCGGGCTGATCGCCCTGGTCTTTGTGGAACTCTCAGAGCGCCTCAGCTTCTACGACAACTAGGAAGGGACCACGTTGGCCTTCATTACCATTGCCCCGCCGGCCCAGCCCGGCCCTGTGGGCGCCGCCTCGTCCTCCGGCGCCGACGCACCCGAGAAAAGCACGACGGCGACCCGTCGCCTCACGCGCTGGGCCGCCTGGTCCGTCGTCCCCAGCCACGCCCTCCTGATCGTGTTGGCCCTGGCGTCCATCTTCCCGGTCTACTGGATGTTCGTCACGGCCTTCCGGCCGGCGTCGGACGCCCTGTCCACGAACCCCCTGCCGGGTCCTTTGAGCCTGGAGAACTTCCAGTACGTGCTGAGTACCATTCCCATCGCGGGCATGCTGGCCAACACCTTCGGCATGTCCCTGGTGCTGGCCGGGGCGCAGCTGCTGGTGGCGATCTTGGCCTCCTACGGCTTCGCCCGCTGGGACTTCACAGGAAAGAAGGCGCTCTACCTGTTGTTCGTGGGCTCCTGGCTGGTGCCGTTCCAGGTGACCATGATCCCGAACTACCTGCTGGTCTCCCAGATGGGTCTGCTCAACACCATCACCGGCGTGGTCCTGCCGCAGCTGTGCTCCGCGTTTGCGGTGATGATGCTCCGCCAGCACCTCGAAGCGTTCCCCAAGGACCTGCTGGATGCCAGCCAGATGGACGGGCGGTCGTCGTGGCGGACCCTCTGGGAAGTGGTGGTTCCGAACCTCCGGCCGGCACTCGCCGCCCTGGGAATCATGCTGTTCATCAGCGCCTGGAACGAGTACCTGTGGCCGTCACTGATCATGCAGAAATCCGATGCCCTCATCCAGGTGGGCATCCGCGGTTTCCTCGGTGCCGAGGGGAACAACTGGGGCGCCATCATGGCCGCGTCAGCCTTGGCCTGCCTGCCGATCTTCCTGATCTACATCTTCCTGCAGCGCTACGTGGTGGACGCGTTCGTACGGTCGGGACTGAAATAAGGGCCGATGCCGTCTTCGTTGCGCGTTTGCATCCGGGCTGTCTGCGACCGCCAGCGGACCGGCTGCCTGCGATCCCGGCCATCAGCCCCCACCTTCCATCGGCGTCGCCAACGCCTTCGTGTTGTCCGGCAGTAAGTGCCGCGACCGACTCCTACCCAACAGATAAGGAACACCATGAAAATTGTCCAGATCACCGACACGCACCTCTCCCACCTCGGCGGTGTCTCTAACGAGAACTTCCAGCAGCTCGCGCGATTCATCAACGACCAACTCCGCCCGGACGTCGTCGTCCACAGCGGCGACATCCTCATCCTCAACCCCGACAACGACGCGGACCGGGCTGCGGCGAAGCAGGCGCTGAACCTCATCGACGCGCCTCTGTATGTTGTGCCCGGCAACCACGATGTCGGTGAACCCGGCGAACACCCGTGGGCCGGAATAGCCGCAACAAGCGCCCGCACCAAGGCCCACATCGATGCGTTCGGCCCGGACAGCTGGGTTCACATCGTCGGCGACTACGCGATCGTTGGTTTCAACAGTGAGATCATCGGCGCCGGCATCCCCGAGGAGCAGGAGCAGTGGCAATGGCTGGACACCGTCCCGGAGAAGGTCGCGGGCCGCCCCACCCTCGTGTTCTGCCACAAGCCACTTTGGCAGCCCACCATTGAAGAGCCCGTGCACACCCTGAACATCCCCGCCCAATTCACGGAGCGGCTACTCGGCGTCTTCAACCAGGTTCCGGTGAAGGCCTACGGCAGCGGTCACGTCCACATTTACGCGCAGGGCAAACACGCTGACGCGCTGACCATCTCAGCGCCCTCCACCGCCTTCCTCGCCAAAGGCGCGATAGACCTTCCCGTACTCGAGCAACTCGGCGTCGTCGAGTACATCTGCGAGAACGGGAACGTGGAAGCGTACTTCCGCTCCATCCCGACCCTCGTCGAGGGCGACCCACGCGAGATCCCGGAATTCAACGCCGCGCTGGCAGAACTCGGCATCACCCTCGAGGTATAAGACGCGGCGCGCCAACGGCGCCATGACGGAAACGATCGCGGGCGTGGATCGGGCCTGCCATCGGCTGACGACATTGACGGTGCCATCGTCGGCTAAGTTTGCGGGTCCGCTCCCCGTCCCAGTGGACTTCGGAACATCCGCCAAGGATCCTGAGCGCGCGGTTGCGCCAGCACGTTTCCCCTGCCCGGGTACGGGCAGGGGAAACGTGCTGTTAAACCGCTAACGACTGTTCTAGACGGTCTTTAGTGGTTTCCCTGCTGTGTAGTACTTGCTGGCCCACATGTAAGAGCGGAAAATTGGCGCCGGGGTCGGTCCGTAAGTGGATCCGCGCCTGAACTCGTAACGGACTGCTAGTTTTTTCGCGGCGATGGCTGCTTCATCGGCCGCCTTCTTCGCTGCGACATACGTCATCCCTTCCGGCCAAGATGAGTTTGGCTTCCATCGATAAGACTTCGCCCCCACAGAGTCTGAGCCCACGCAAGCGACCGTCCCACTTCCTTGGAACTGGGACAGCACCGGTGGGACACTCCCCCGCCTGCCGACTTCTGCGGAAGGCCGCGTAACCTGACTGTCCCGTTTGTTGTCCCAAAACTCCCGCCACAATGACCCGTCACAGCCACAACATTCGGTACGGTTCCAGGCATGGACATTGGCTACGCGAGGGTATCGACGGCGAAGCAGGATCTGGCCCGGCAGCTGGACGCCCTAGCGGCCGCCGGCATCAGCAGGGAACACGTCTTCGTGGATAAGAAGTCCGGGGCCACTACCGCCCGCCCTGGGCTTCAGGATGCTCTGCGCCATGCCAGGGACGGTGATGTGCTCGTGGTTCATACGCTGGACCGGCTAGGCCGAACTGTGCGGGACACCTTGAACATGGTCCATGAGCTCCGAGAGCGAGGTGTGGGCGTGCGAACATTGGCCGATCCCCTCGCCGTTGACACCACCGAGCCGGACAGTCCCATGGCGCAGCTGGCGTTTGTCATGCTGGCGCTGTTCGGGCAGATGGAACGCACTTACGCGGCCGAGCGCGCGGCCCACGCGCGTAATGTGGCCACGGCCAACGGCCGGCGCACCGGGCGGCCGTCCGTAGTGGATCCGGCCAAGCTCGAACACGCTGCCCTGCTCCGGGCCAATGGTGCGACCGTGCGGGAGATAACCACCAAGACCGGGCTGAAACGCACGACGCTGTACCGCCATTTGCCGCCACGATCCCCCGCTGCGGAAACCGGGGGTTCGCCCCCGGCCTACTGAATATTCCGGCCTTCCGCCCCGCTGGGGTCCAGTAAGACAGTTCAGCGGCGGGGCAGACCCCGCCGCTGAACACCAACCCCAAGACTGGGTCAGCTGTCCTTGAGCCTGCGGCCCCCGGGGAGATTCTCGCCCCAGGACGGGTACATCTCGCTATTGTTGTGCTCGGCTTCCCGGCGGGCCGTCTCTGCTTCGATCGCCTTGGCCACGAAATGGCTCCAGGTGTTATCCCCTTCGGTGTAGCTGGTCGCCCGGTATGCGGCCCGTGCACGGTTACGGAGCGCGGCGGGGATACTCACCGTCATATTCGCTGTTTCGGTGTCCTTGGAGTCTGCCTTCTTCGGTGTCTCTGGCCGATGGCCAGGGAGCATCCGGGCCAGGGGTGCCTCTGCGGCGGGTGCGGCGGCGCGTCTCGGGGGCAGTCCGAGCGCGGGCCGGCTGGGTGTGGGTTCTGCGCTCACGCGTTGACCTCCTGAGATTCTGCGACGGCGATGCGTCGTGTCACTTCCATGGCGACGGCGTGGAGGTCCTCGGCCACGCTGGAAGCGGACTTCGGCCCCGGGTTCCCGCCTTTCGCTTCCCCGCGCAGGACCTCCCACCATTTCGGTCCTTTGCTGAGTTCCCGTTCTAGCTCGTGGGCCAGCAGTCCACGCTCACGGCATGCCTGGGCGGTTGCCTCTGCGTGGCGAATGGACATCGGGAACAGCACTTCGTCTGTACCAAAGTCTGCTGTGAGGTGGTCACGGGTGACCTTGTGAACCTGCTTGGAATTCGTGCCGGTCCCGACCAGAACGACGCCCAATAAGTCCAGCGACGGGTTGAGTCCGACGACGCTGTCCATGCGTGCTGCGACCGCGGCGACGCCCTTACGACTAGACATGTCAGTCTTCAACGGCACCACTGCGTACCGCGCTGCGGCCACCGCTGCCGCCTGCAGCGGCTCGTTCCCAGGCGGACAGTCGAGTAGAACCAGGTCGTACTCCCCCGCTACGCCGGCAAGCAGCTTGGCCAGGGCTAGCTGTGCAGCGTCACGGTCCTTCTGGGCCTTGGCTCCGAGGAATGCTGCCGCATCGTCGAGGTGAGGGCCTCCGGCAATGACGTCCAGGTTGGGACGGACGCCCAGCAGCAGGTCAGGTTCCGCGCCGAAGCACAGCGAAGCCGCTAGGCTCCTGCCACCGTCGCCTTGGTCGGCATAGCCTAGGTCCTCAGCGAGGTTGCCCTGAGGATCTAGGTCCACGAGCAACACACGCGATCCCCCCTCGGCTAGGAGTCCGCCCACGTTGGCCACCAGGCTGGTCTTGAAGACCCCGCCCTTACCGTTGATTACCGCGATTACGCGGCTAAGGGCACTGCGGTCCAGATCAAGTTTCATCAAATTCCCTCCCAAAGTGATTACAGCGTAGCCAGCGATGCTGGTTTTGTTTGTGAAGCTGGGTTCCGTGTCTTCTCTTTTTTCACTTGTGAAGCAAGTGAAAACGGTAAAACCAGCGAACCCAGCCAATTCAGCGAACCCAGCGAACCCAGCGAACCCAGCGAAAGCAGTGAAAGCAGTGAAAGCAGTGAAAGCGATAAAACAAGTGAAGGCGGTGTTTCCTGTGTTACTGGCTTCGCTGGCTTCACTTGTGAAAACAGCAAATGTGGGGACACTTGATGATTCGGGCGATGTTCACGTTTCCGGATACACCAGGATCGACGGTCATCCCGCGCGGCCCGAGGCAGGACCAGCCAGGCGGGTTGCCGGTCGACAAGACGGGCCGGATTGGACAGCTTCATCTACTGTTGCAGGCCCAGGATCTGGAAGGTCGAAAATCACTCGCCCGGGACCCACATGCAGTGCTTCTACGCGGCTGCCCACAGATTATCTGGGCAGAAAGGTCCGGTGTCGCCTGGTGGCAACCAGAATTCATCGCGTTCGGACTCATAGAGGTCTGCCGCGGAGATGGGCTCGGGTGCGTGGTGGCGGTCGAGCCATGAGTGCCAGGCTGCGCGTTCTCTCCGGTTCCTGCTGATATGAGCTTGGACGTCGTCCAGGACGCCGAGACGGACGGCCAGTTGCGTAAGGCCCGTGCCTGCGGTGATTTTCCAGTGTCGGCCATCGCGGTGGATCATGCCGAGGGCTGTCATATCAGCCAGTGCGTTGTCGACAGCATTGCGGCTGATGCCGGTGGCACGGATGATTTCGGCGGCCGTGGGGGAATGCCGGCCTCGCTCGATGGCTTCATAGACGAGGGCGGCCGGGTCGCCCAGGGCACGGAACACGGGCCGTATTCCGTGGATTTTGCCCTTGCGCCAAGTGAGTTCGCGGGCAAGCTGCTGGAAGTGTTCGGGCAGCTGGATCAGATAGACGTCGGCGGCTTTGTACCGGGCGTCTGCTGTTTTAGTGAGGATGCCATCGGAGTTTGCGGCGAGAATCGGCAGGAGCCGGGCCACCGTTCCGTGGTGTTTGCCAACTGCCACGGCCAACGTGCGGCATCCAACGTCGAGGACATTCGTGTTCTTGGCCCTCATGTAACCCAGCAGCGCCCGTAGTAGGAGGCGAAGGCTGAGGCCCTCACGACCGCGCTCTTTAAGCCTGTGGTCCAGGAGCGCGTGTAGGACATTTTCCAGATCGTTCACCAGTTGGTGGATAGCCGCGGTGCTTAGGTTGGGTGCCCCCCCCGTGGGTTTAGTTGGGCTTGTGTCGTTAATAAGTGCATGCCCTGCTCCTTGTTTTCTGGCGGCTCGTTCTTGAACGTAGGCAGTGGCGTTTCCCCACTCCTTGGACAAGAGCCTGTCCTGCTTGCTGCGGCTGCCGTAAAGGGCGGCCAGACCGGTGAACTGGCCCGTGAGCTCGTTCTCGACCTGAGAAAGAGTCCAGCCGGAGCCGACGAAATGGTTCAGGACAGCCAGGCGTGCCTCGGAAGGGGTAGGGTATCGGTTCGTGTCGAACAGGCCGGTCCGCGCGATCCTCCGCAGCGGTGATTGACTCCCAGCCAGCAAGGGCACAGCGGCCTGGGCAGGGTTGGGGAGTGCTGCAGCCCTGCGGAGCCGGTCTTTGAGCTCCTGGCGCCGGCGCAGTTCAGGTGCGAGTTTCCGGCGCAGCGCTTCCACAGCAGGGGCTGGGTTCCGGTGCCGGAGGATGTCATACGCGGCCGACAGCGGTGTGACCAGGACTTGGTGGCCCCCAGACTTGTGCGGGGAGCCGGGGACACGGATGCAGCCGTCCCCGAGGTTTTGATGAGGTCCTGCGTCGAGGCTGGGGGCCCGAAGCGTCATCGCTTCAATGAGCTCGCGCGCAGCTGCTCCGTCCATACGCTTCTCCAGCGGCACGTACAGGTGGATACCTCCACTGGGGGAGAAGTCCTGGACGAATCGCAGGCCGCATTCAGCCAACAGGTTTCCGAGGCCGGTGGCGTCGGCGTCGACGACGTGCTTGGCGGCTTTAGAGGTATCCAAGTCAAGGCACAGCGTTGCCACGGACCCATCAGTGCCGTGGACCATGACCGCTGCGGGCGCATCTGGAAGAGCGTCTGTGATCCGCGGTGGGGTGTCAGGCCGTGGATACACGAACCGCTGGCCGCGCCAGCGGCCAGCCCGGTACACGGATTGTCCGGCGATCAGCGGAGCCAGTTTCCACGCCTGCCTGGGCGTGGTTTGACACGAAAGACTCGGCCGCGCGTTTGTTGACGCGGATGGGTAGGGCTGTACCATAGACAGCAGTTACTCCTCTCGGGGGGTATGCAAAGATCCACCCACTGGGTGGGTGTTTGATAAAAGTTCAGATCGTGTCCCGCCAAGAACGAGATCTGAACGAAATACTTAACGAAGGCCCGCCAAGTGCGGGCCTTCAGTTATTAACTGGCCTTCGCGATAGGCAAAGCCTCCTGGTGGATCTGAAGCTCACTGAGGTCAACGCTGTCGATATGCTTCGCAACTATTGGCGTCAGGTAGTCGACTGCGTTGGTGTCCAGAGCAGCCAGAATCGCGCGAAGTTTCTCGGCACGGTGGATGTCCGGTTTAACGTTAAACGTGTGCCGGTCGCCCTTGGACGGGCGGCCCCCCTTGGTCAGCTTCTGCAGTGGCATAGTGCCATCTAATCGGTTTCCGTTATTGAAATAGCCGAGCAGCGGCGGCGTGTCGTGTTCTTTATGTATGCAGATGTTCCCGACCATGGCCAGACTTCACATTCCCATGACGTGATAGCCACCGTCGACGTGGACAATTTCCCCCGTGGTCGCGGGGAACCAGTCCGACAGGAGTGCAACAACGGCTTTCGCTACCGGCTGCAGGTCCGTCCTGTCCCATCCCAGGGGTGCGCGGCCTTCCCACACGCCGTCTGCGTTCTCAATTCCATCGATGGCCGCCACGGTGAAGTTGTCCAGAGGTCCGCAGGCGACAAGGTTAGCCCGGATGTTCCGTGCTCCCAGGTGGTAGGCGAGATATCGGTTGGTTGATTCGTAGGTCGCCTTGGCTACGCCGGCCCAGCCATAGATTGGCCATACAGGGGTTCCGTCAAGGGTGACGCCCACAATGCTCGCCCCATCGTTAAGTACTGGGAGGCAGGCTTTTGTAACCGCCTGGAGCGATGCTCCGGAGACCTGAAGGCTCGTGGAAAGGTCGTCCCAATCCGCTGTCATGAAGCCTGCGCCGACGGCCTCTGGCTTGCTGGCCGAGATGCAGTGGATGATGCCATCCAGGTTGTCTGTGTGTTCCAAGAGTCTCGTGTGCAACGAGTCAAGATCCTCCTGGCTGGTGGCATCCAGCTCGAGAACGGGCCCGGGGGAGGGGAGACGCCCTACGATCTTTTGAGTGATCTTGGCGCGCCGACCGAAGCCTGTGAAGATCAGGGTCGCCCCTTCTCGCTGTGCGAGCTCCGCGGCCGCGTAGGCAATGCTGCGCTCCGTGAAGATACCCGTCACGAGTATCGTCTTTCCGTCCAGAATTCCCATTTAAGCTCCTTTGCCCGCGGGCGCCAGGCTTGTCATGAGGTAACGGCTCTCGCCCTCAAGCGAGCCGATCGGTGCTACTGCAACTGTGAATGACCGCCAGGTCTCGGCTGTGGTCCTTAAACGAACATTGGTCGCTGTCTCCGGGCCAATCCGCCCCGCGGCAGCCGATGCGAGATGGTGTTCAAAGCTGAACTTGTCGTCGGGGTGGGCGAGGGCGGCCAGGTTGCCTTCAAAGTCAGGCAGGAGTCCGAAGTCGGCCCACTTGGCGGACGTCCTGAATGTCACTTCCTGCTGCATGTCGATCGCGGCAAACGCTCGATCTGTGGACAGTGCGAAGATCGCCTCAGTCACCAAACCGCTCGAGACGGGGGACAGGCCAGGCGTAATGAGCTTCTGGGGTGAGGCTACCTCGCGGCTGAAGCCGCGCAGCATGATTGCCTCGGGATAGTCGGGATCGTCATAGGCCCGCGCTGAATTGGCGATCTGCTTCTTGCTTGGGTTTGCGCTTCCGTAGCCGTAGACGACCTCATACGAAAGCAGGTGCCGGCTGCGGTTGTTTACGGAAATCCCACTATCGATCACCAGTTTGATGGTGTCCCGGTCTTTAGTGGATATGAGCTTGGCCAGCCATTCGCCGGCGGGCCCCCGATTGCTTTCGACAGTAGCGGGATCAATCCCGTAAATCTTGAAAAGATTGTCGTCCCAAAGGGACGCATCGTCGCCCAAGTTCTTCCCGGTTTGCTTGCATACCCGCCATTGCCACGTGCCAATGACAGGCGCGTCCGGGGTCGGGCGCCCGGGGTGTTCAAAGATGCCGTAGGCCCCGACGATCTGCTTGCCGTCCGGCGACACTATGGGTTTGGCAACAACGGCAAACTCGGCGGCCCCATAGCGAACGATGCCATCGAAGGCTTCTCCTGCGGTAAGAGCTGCGCGCAGCTTGTCCAGCAGCAGTGTCCTCGTGCGTGCGTCCAGCCAGTTCCTCGGGCTGATGCCGGGATAGTTCTCGCCGCCGACTGCAAGCAGGGATGCCCCGTCCTGCATCGCGTCCAGTATGACCCAACGGCCTTTTGCATCGAGCTCTTGTTGCTTAGACATGGATGCCCTTTCGTTCTGTCGGAACGGGAGACTGTTTCGGCGCATGCGTAAGCGGCTCCCCGAATAAGGAGCTTAGGTCAACCGCCAGGTGGATTTCCTCGTCAACTGTCCGCACGATGCCGGCCGTTTCCAGCTTGGAAAGCTCCCGGGCGACGACGGAGAGGCATAGCTCAAGTCCTTCAGCGATCTCTGCTGGCCGCTGCGGAACCTGGAGAAGGTTCAACGCGCGGAGAATCCGGAGGGACGGGATGGAAGCTGCGGCGCATACAGCCTTGATGGCATCGGAGTGCATGACTTTAAGCCCTAACAAATTGAGGGTTGGAAGCCAGCACACCACTGTCCAGCAGCACACTTGAGGTATGGGAGATATAGGCCCACAGGTCACACGGGCCACTTTGGACCCTACCTGTACAGTGCAAAGGTGGGCAAGTTTATTGTTGAGTCGCCAGTCGCATTCGTAATCGGAGCATCCAGGGGGATAGGGGAAGCAACCGCGCGACGGTTCCTGGACGAGGGCTATGTCGTAGCCGGCACCCATCGTGGAAGCGGCGTCATCGACGGTGTCCACGGAATCGAATGCGACGTCACCGACAATGGCGCGATGAAGGCCGCATTCAAGGAGATCGCCAGCTCCTATGGACGGCTCGACACAGTGGTCTACAACGCCGGAGTGGCCCGTCAAGATCTTCTCATTCGGATGCGTGACGAAGACCTGCGATCAGTCATGGAAACAAACCTTTTCGGGGCATTTACCAGCGTCCAGGAATCGTTGAAATACATGGGGCGGGCGCGATCCGGGTCCATTGTTCTTATCTCCTCTGAATCATCTCGGACCGGGATACCTGGCTCTGCCCACTACACGTCATCGAAGGCTGCACTTGATGGCTTGGTGCGCTCTGCAATGTGGGAGGCGGGCCCCCGCGGAATTCGAATCAATGTGGTCGCCCCCGGTCCCACCAAGACCGACATGCTGGCCAAGGTCGAAGAGGCTGACTTGGAAAAGCTCATTGAAAGTTCGCCGCTGCGGCGGATAGCTGAGCCGGATGAAATCGCAGACGCGATTTTCAAGATCAGCACGCTGTCGTACCTCACTGGCGCTCTCATTCCCGTCACCGGCGGCGAAGGCCTGGGTTACTGACCTTCCGGGTCGTCCTGGCCAGGAAATTTCATAAGGTCGATGCCAAGGAAGTCATAAAGGGCCTTGGCCATTCGGCTGTACCTTTCCCTGTCGACTTCCCATCGCGTTGATCGCCCTATGCGCTCACCGCGCGGCGGATCGCCAATGAGGATGCCCAGATCTTCAAGCTGATCCAGGTTTCTGCCCACAACATTTGTTTCCAGGGCCAGATCCTTGACTAGCGTCGCCCGCAGTGTCGGACCCTTCGTGTAGAGATAGCCGACGATGGCGAGCCGGGCAGGGGTGCTGATAACCCTTTGGGCTATGAGGAGATCCTCTGACCAGTTCTCCTCGGGCAGGGCGTATTTAGGCACGCTCCCCATTGTGCCCCTAAGCAACTTTATTTTCATACCCGCTCTGCCTCCATCGATGCTAAACATCTCTCTATGAATACATTTAATGTATTCTTAGATACGCTTAATGAGTTCATTATGCTACATTGTAGGCAGTGATGAAGACATTAAGCGAGTTCTTCGACGCTCTGCCCGAGCAGGCACGTGATGACTGGTGCTCGCGGGAGCGGTCTGCTCGAGCCCGTCACTTGACAAGCACTACGGCGGGAAATGGGGAACAGTATGCCGGGTCCTCCACCGAAGGAATTTTGTCTGTGGAGGAGGTAGGGCTGGGACCGGAACAGTGGGGAGGGACGGAAATGGCCAGCTTGGTGCCTTTTGGCGTTATGTGGCCGGCAACGGCTGAGCTGAAGGCTTCCACTGTGGCCGCAGTCCGCCTGGATCGCAGCGACGATGAGAACGTCTTTGGGGAAGCGGTGCGGGTTTCCTGCCACAGTCCATTGGGGAATTCTTTTGAAGCACGCCAGGGGACGGCCTGATGGTGGCTGGGCGTAAGTTGGCAGCGGCCGTGACCGCCGGCGTACTGGCTATCGGTTTAGTCGTTGTCGTCCTGGATGAGGGCGGCACGCCTGCGCAGGCGGCTGCCTCCTGTGCAGCAGCGGCTAGCGATGTTGGTTCACCGGCACAGCCGGCACCCACTGGGGGAGTGGCTGGTTTTGATGCTGAGCAGATGAAGAATGCCTCGGCAATCATGGGAGCGGCCAAGTCTTTGGGCCTTCCGGTGGCTGCCCAGCTGATCGCTATTCAGGCTGCTATCGGTGAATCCGGCCTCCGCGTCCTCGACCATGGTGATGGGCCGGGCCCGGATTCGCGCGGCCTATTCCAGCAACGGGACTCGTGGGGCCCCTACGCGGAGCGGATGGACCCTGCCAAGTCCTCAGCGCTTTTCCTCAAGGCCTTGCAGAGGGTGGAGGGCTGGGAGTCTCTGGAGCCAACCATCGCTATCCACCGCACTCAGCGGAACGCGGACCCGAACCACTACACGAAGTTCCGTGCCCAGGCCACGGAGGTCTTCAAAGCCCTCGGCGGGGAGGCCGCAGCAGTTGTGGACCCGTCTGGAGTCTGCCCGGCCGAGGGCAACGAAGTCATCGGAGACCTGGCTGGTAGGTGGGTCAAGCCGATGGCCGATGCCGACATGACCAGCGGCTACGGACCTCGACAGGCTCCTGGGGGAACAGCCGGGGGAGTGTTGGCGAACTTTCATTACGGCATCGACTTCGCCCAGCGCGGAGGCCCCGGGACGATCGTGGCCGTCACGGACATGAAAGTCGTCAAGGTCCGCCATCTGGACGGCATGTTTGGCACAGGCGTGACGGGGCAGACCACTGACGGGAAGGTCACGATCGGCATGTACCACATGGAGGCCGGCTCAGTCCGGGTCAAGGAGGGCGACACGGTCGCCGCGGGCACGCCCTTGGGCACCGAAGGCGCCACCGGCAACGTCAGTGGCCGCCACCTGCACATGGAGTTCTTCGCCGGGGCACTGCCCAACCCGATGGTTCCGATCAATCCCACGATCGACCCGACCTCGATCCTGAGAGAGAAAGGCATTCTCTGATGCGCAAGCAACACGCCCTCACGGCAGCCCTGGCAGCAGTACTTTCCCTGTGCGCGTGCGCCGGGGGCTCCCAGAACGAACCAGCGGCAAAATCAACTCCTACCGTGAGCATCGGCCAGGAGAACTACGCCGAAGACGGGCACGATCACGGCGCGGACGAACACTACGGCGTCCCGGAAGTGACCTGGGATGCAGCAGCGGAGAGGGCGGTCAAGGACACGGCCAGCAAGGTCATGGTCCTGTTCGCCCGCCCCAACGTTCCGGAAGCGGCCTGGTTCTCAGACCTTGCCCCGTATCTCGCGCCGGAATACGCGGCGGATGCGAAGTACATCGACCCGGCGCGGGTGCCGATCCGGAAGGTCACCGACGGCCCGGCAATCAGCAGGGAAGCCGGTAACCCGCTGACCGTCACTGCGACGTTCTCAACCGACGCAGGGAGGTGGCAGATGCTCCTGCACCGTTCCGGGCAGCAGCAGCCCTGGCTCGTGGCGACCATTTCCCCGCAAGAGCCGGCCTAGCGGCCACGACCTCATGACATGACCAATCCTGAAACGAGCGAGAGGAACAATCCCATGAGTACGAACTGGCAGGGGAGCGAGCGGAAGAGCCGCGCGCCCATTAGTCTGACCGATCCAGAGTCCGAAGAAACAGCAACAGAACCCGCAGTGGTCATCCACGCGGTACCGGATACGCAGGCCGCGGCAGAGCCACAGCCGCGGCAGCCGGCGGGGGCGGACCCTCGTGAGGCCCCTTTGGTCAGCGGCCGCCGCAGCGCCGCTGTCCTGCGCAAGGAGAACGTGAACGATCAGCTACCGCCGGCTACCGGATGGCAGGCGTTCCTCCGTGCTGTGAGCTTTGGCCTGATCAGCCCGAAGGTCGGCGCGGCCGAGCTGGCCCGCCGGGCGGACCTGTCAGCGATCCAGCGCGTGTACTCACGTCCGATGCAGATTATGGTCGCCCAGCCCTTGGGCGGCGTGGGCAAGACGATGTGCAGCGTTGGCTTGGGTTCCACGTTCGGGATCCACTCAGGGCAGCAGACACTGGTGTGGGACAACAACGAAATGATGGGCACCGCCGGCGTCCGAACGAACGCGAACGACTCCACCAGCACCGTCTGGGACCTGCTGAACGTCCTGGAGTCCTTCGAGACCGTCACCGCGCGCAAAGGTGAGCTGTCCTACTACACCCGCCATCAGGGCAACAACCAGTTCTCCGTCTTGGTCGCTGACGAAGACGCGGACCGGATGAAGTCCATCGGGGCAGATGAGTTCAACCGCATCCACACGGTGGTCAGCCGCTTCTACGACACCATCATCGTGGACACCGGGAACAACACCCGCTCGGATAACTGGCTTGCCTCCATTGAGGTCACGGATCAGCTGGTGATCCCGACAACGCTCAAGCAGAACGCCGTGGTTTCCGCGTTGAGGATGATCGAGCAGCTCGAGTCCATGTCCGAACGCACCGGGAACCCGCATTACAAGGACCTGGTCTCCAACGCTGTCGTCCTGGTCACTCAGGGCGGTGGCCAGAAGGCCTCCGCGGCTGAGCAGGCAAAGCTCCGGGAAATCCTCGGCTCCGCTGTGCGGATCCTGATCGATATTCCCTATGACAAGGCCCTGGATACCGGCTCCATCATCGACTGGCAGCTAGTCGGGGACCCGGCCCGGCGCGCGTTCGAACGTGCCGGCGCCGAAATCGCCACCGGACTCCTGGCCGCCGACAGCAAGCGCACTACTTCAGCCAAGAACAACAACCGATAGGACCATGGACATGTTCAGCACCATTACCAACGAACTCATCATCCGCGCTGCCGCTGACAACCCTCTGGGAGGGGTCACCCCGGACATCAGTGTGTTCGGCGTGAAGTTTCAGAACGCCATCGAGCTTGTCCTGGGCGGCGTCTGGGCTTTGGCGTTGATTCTTGTGGCGGGCGCGTTCCTGTGGAACCTCGCCAAGTGGGGCTTCGCCCGCCAGCGCGGCCACTCCGACGACATCGAGGAAGGCGCATCGGGTGCGAAGAAGAGCGGCATTGCCTTCGCCGCAGTAGCCGGTGCCAGCGTCATTCTCGGCGGCATCCTGGCCCTCACCAGTGCCGCAGGGGCCTAACCCATGCGGAAGCACTGGAAAGCACTCACTGCGGTAGGGGTAGTGATCCTGGCCGTCGCCGTTGCCGTGATTCTCATCAACCGCCCGGCACCGGCCACGGAACAGGACCCAAGTTCGCTTCAGGCGTCCGGGAAGTTCGGGTTCCCAGTCTCCGAAATCAAGATCGGCGAAGGCGGAACCAAGAAAGCAAGTGACGGCAAAACCATCACAGGCTACAACGGCACCTGCGACTCAGCCGCCCAAGCCGCAGCCAACTACACACACCTCATCAAGGATGTGAACGTCACTACGTGGGCGCAGCACAAGAAAACCCTCACTGAGCTATCCAAGCCCGGGCCATGGTTCGAGAAGGTCACCTTCAATGGAAACCTCGCCGTGGACGCCAAAGATCGGCTTCCGGGCGCTTTTGACGGTGGCTGGTACACCCGAACTGATGTGGCTTCTGGTGGCCTGTACCGGGTTGCCGACTGCGAAGAGAAGAACCGGGCCATCGTCCAGGTGTTCGCTGGAGCCGTCAGCGCGAATGTAAAGACGGCTCCGAGTGCCTTCTTCGAGACCGTCACGCTTGAACTGGTCTGGGAGGGTGACTGGAAGATCTCCGACGCCGCAATCGTCCCTGCCAATCAGGACTTCGGCGGCCGGGTCAAAGACGGTGGTCCGATGAGCGTCGGCACCAACATGGAAGGGGAGCCCACTCCGGTTCTTCGAGACGAACTGGTCAATGCCTTCTTCAAGGACAAGAGCCGGGAGGGGTGGGTCGAGTTTGCAAACGCTAAGCGCTAACAGGACGATCCGCCTCGTCGCAGCCCTGCTGGCGATGCTCCTCGGTGTGGGTGTGGTGTTCGCTGGCCCCGCCCACGCGGCGGAGGACGTGAGCACGACTGAGAAGCTGAATGCTGACCAGCTGAAGCGCCTCGCCAGCCTACCGGAAGCCCAGCGGAACCAGATCCGTGACCGGCTCAACCACGAACTGGGCAAGACAGCCTGCGCTGACATGTGGTTCTTCGGGGCCATGGGCAGTAGCAACTGTGAAAACGTCTCTGCCAAGGCGTTCGGGACATTCCTGACCACGCCCGAAAAGGCGCTGGACTACGACGGCAGTAACACCGCGCCGTTCTGCTCGGCACTTCCCGCATCAGGTGCACCTGCGACGGCCACTAGGTGGTGCGTGCAGGGAGCGGCGTGGAAGAAGTTTGCACCGATTGCTGGTGTCGTGCTTCGTACTGCACTGCATGCGACACCGGGCGGACAGGCGGTGTTGGGCACCGTTGATACCGTGGCGTTCATCGCGAACGCGAAGGACGGGTTTGAGAAGTTCGCGAACACCGTCAAGGACGAGGGCGTGAAGGCCACGAACGAGGTGTTGAACAACCTGCTGAAGGTGTCCGCGTTCGAAATTGAGGATGCGTTCCGGAATACCTGGGCGGCATTCTCGGGTATCGGGATCCTGATCATGGGGCTGATGTATTTCAAGCTGTGGAAGGACGTATCGAACGAGGAGATTGATCTAGACTCGGCCCGGCAGTCGCTGCTTTGGTACGGGCCGCTGTCGACGATCCTGGTTTTGTTCGGCCCTGCCCTGGGCTATGTGATCAATGGGTGGATGACAGGAATCACCGAGTCGGTGACGTTCTGGACGTCCAGCCGGGTGACGGATTTCGGGGTCGCGATTTCCCGGTTCGCCTCGTATGAGTCCAGCGGCGCGTTCGGTCCCTTGGCGGCCGTGGTCCTGTTCGGCTTGTTGTTCTTTGCGGCGTGGGCGCTGCTTGGCTTGCTGGCGCTGCAGCCGCTTGCCCTGTACCTGCTCGGGCTTGGCCTTGCTCTCATGATCGGTTTCATGATCCATCCGAAGTATCGGGAGCGTGTGGGCAAGACGGGTGCACTGTGGATGGGTATCGCGCTCTCCAAGCCCTTGCTGTTGCTGATGATGGGTGCCGTGTTCAGCTTCATCGCCTCCCGTCCGGCGTTCAGCGACGAGGGCGTTGAGGACGGCATGGTGAACGCCTCCTCGGTGTTCCTCGCCGGTGCGGCGATGCTGGTTCTGGCGTTCGCCCCGACTGTGCTGTTCAAGTACGTGCCGATCCTGCCGTCCTCCTCGACCAGTCTGGGGGCAAACCGGCAGTCCATTGCGGGCGCGGCCATGGTGGCTGGTGCCGGGGCGGGTGTCTCTGCTGCGATCAGGCAGCGAAGGACCGCGCAGGTCCAGTCCGGGACTTCGGGTGGCGGCGGCGGCCGATACGGAGGCAGCAGTGTTGCTCCCCGGTCCGCGGGGCAGGGAACACCGGGTGCGGATCAGGGCACGCCGGGACTTGGGTCACCGGGACGGCGGAGCGCTGCTGGGCGGTTGGCCAGCGATCGGGGACCGCAGAGCGGACAGAGCCAGGCTCCACAGGAGACGCGGACGGTCGGCGAGTTGCAGAAGGCCGAGCTTGCGGGGAGCGGCGGGGCCAAAGCGGCCCAGGCCATGCGGACCGGTGCCGCTTCGGCGGGCCGGGGGTCCGCGAAGATCGCGGCGGGAGGCGCTACGGCTTTCCTGCTCGCGGGCCGGGAAGCGGCGCGCCAGGCCTCGATGCGGGCTCAGCGGGCCGCGGGGTCGATGGCACCGGATACCGACCACATCAGTGGCCGGTAGGAAAAGCACCAGGGAGTAGGTAGTCATGGGAAGAATGGTTGTTGTCGGCGGCGAGGTCCAGCGCCGCGGCCTGTTCGGGGGAAACCGGACAGCACCGGAATGGCTTGGCCTGTCCGCGGCCGTGGGCGCGGGGCTGTTGGTGGTTATGGCCGGCGGCAGCCAGATTGTCAGCCTGATCATCGCCGCTGTCCTGATCCTGGCCGGGATCATTCTGACCACGCCAAACAAGTTTTCCGGGCACCGCTCCCTGGGTGCCCTTTTCGTGGAGGCCCGCCACAAGAAGACCCGGCGCCGGAACAAGTCCCTGGTATTCGTCCCGGTCAAGGACCGCCCGCAGACCCGGATGATCAAAGCCGGCAGGAACGACAGGGCCCGGGCGGATGCGAAAGGCATGATCGAGGTTCCCGTCCGCCACAAGAACAACGCGCCGCTGATGGTGGGCACCGTCCGCCACTTCACGGTGGAGACCCCGGACGGGCGGCTGGTCGTGTTCCGCCATCAGGGCAAGATCAAGAAGGCCTATTACACCGTCACCATGGAAATCCTCGGTTCGTCCTCGGCCATCAGGGAGGAGCACCGGAAGGAGTCCGGGCATGTGGCCCGCGGGCAGTACCTGGCCCGGCTGGCCCGCCGCCAGTCGCTGGTGACGCATGTGCAGTCCCTGGCACGGGCCGTGCCGATGGACTCGGCCGATCACCTGTTGTGGGTGAAGAAACGGGTCGCCAAGGACGTTCCAGGGATCCTGCTGGAGTCCTACGGGGCGCTGTGTGAAACGGTGCGGTCCCGCTCCGAGCAGCACCGGACCTACGAGACATTCCGGATCCCGAACTCCGCGGCGCTCTTCCGCCGTGCGGACGCCCTCGGCGGCGGGGATGAGGGTATCGGGCAGGCGATCTATCAGGAAGTCCGCTCTGCCATGGCCCAGGCCACGATGATGGGATCGATCCTGGACTCCCGGCCTCTGGGTCCCCGGTCCATGGCTGCCCTGCTGCGCCACCTGCAGGACCCGGACTTTGACATCGACGACTACGAGGGCGCTGACCTGATGGACTGCTGGCAGCACCTGGACGGCGAATCCTCGCCATTGTCGTTGGTCGTGAACAACCGCTGGCACATCCGCACCGGGTACGTTCCGGCGTCGGCGTTCAGCCCCCAGGCCATCCCTGTGGAGGCGCTGGAGGCCGTGATCAGCGGCATCCAGCCCGCCGTGGTGCACTCGGTGTCCATGGTCATGGAGCTGCAGGACGCGCGCAGTGCCCGTTCCAAAGCCCGTACCGACGCGGCGATGGACCGGGCGAAGAAGAAGGCCATTGAGAGGTCCGGTGTCGTCACTGACGGTTCGGACGATGTCCTGCTGGACGCATCGCACCAGCGCCTCCTGGATCTGAAGCCCGGTTCCGGACACCACGGGGCCGCGTACGCGCTGTACATCTCGTTCGCGGTGGAGAACGAGGACGAGATCCTGTCCACCACCGACATTGTTGAGGCCGCGGCCGCCGACGCCGGTATCGAGTTCATTGACTGGATGGACCACCGCAACGACCTTGCCCTGATCACCACCATGCCCTTCACGAGGGGAATCCTATGACCACCATGGAAGAAGGCCTGTCGCTCCCGCAGCCGCGGAGCCGCAGGCTGTGGCGTACTGTCCGGGCCCAGGAGCGGGCCGAACAGTTGACCCTGGACGCGGCACCGGCCGGGGTCCGGGCCCGGAAACGGCCTGCGTCCAAGTCCGCCGCGAAGAAGGCAGAGAAGAAGGAAGCCAAACGCCGGGATCAGGCGGAGTCCAAGGCGAACGCCTCCACCCGCTGGCACCATGAGCGGAAGTGGAAGTTCGCGTCCCGGCTGGGGTTCTATGACCCGGCTGCGCCGGGGGTTGAATCCTCCACCCGGCAGATGGAATTCTCGCACATGGCCATCGCCTCCCCGCCGACCTCGCACCGCGGTCTGGTGTTCGGGGTGGACGCGGGCTCGGGGTGGATGATCGTCCACGATCCCTTCACCGCCTACGGTGACACCATTGAGTCCCCGAACGTCTGCTACATCGGTGACCTCGGGCAGGCGAAGTCCTCGGCCATGAAAACCTGGGGTGTGCTGCGCCAGCTGATCCTGGGCCGCCGCGTCGTCGTGATCGATAAGAAGTACCAGACCGATATCGGCGGCGGTGAATACACGCCGCTGGCCAGGAAACTCGAGGTCGCCACCGTGCAGTTCCGTATCGGCGGCGGCGGCTCCCGGATCAACATCCTGGATCCCGACATCGCAGCCCGGCTGAATGAAGAAGCAGACGAGGGCGATCTTTCCACCCCTGCCGGCCAGTCCATGCTGGTCCGTGCCGTGATGGAGGAAGCGCTCCGACGTCCGATGAGCCCCAAGGAGGGCAAGGCCGTCCGCATGGCGCACCGCCAGGCCCTGGCGACCGCTAAAAGCGCCGGGGAAATCGCGCACATCGGGCACATCCTCAAAGCCCTTTACGCCCCCGACCCTGACGCGGCCGGAGCCGCAGGCCTGACCGTGGAGGAACTGCGCGAGTGGGGCCAGGACCCGGCGTTCGAGCTCGAACGCATGATCGAGGACGATCTGGCCGGCCTCATCGACGGGCCCACCAGTGAAGACATCCGGCTCAATTCCGGCCTGACCGTCTTCGACGTGTCCCTGCTCCCGGAGGACGGCCCGGCACTGCCGATCGTCATGACGATCATCAACACCTGGCTGGCGAACACCCTGTACCGGCAGAGCACGCCGGTCCCCACCACGCTGCTGATCGAGGAGGCATGGCACACCGTGCAGGGCTCGGTGGCCACGGTGACCCGGCGCAACACCAAGCTCTCCCGCGCCCTGTCGCTGTCGTGCCAGTTCGCTTTCCACCACATCTCCGACATTCCCGAAGACAGCCCGGCCATCGCGATGCTCAAAGAATGCGGAACGGTCCTGCTGTACAAGCAGCAAAAAAGCGCCGACGCCCTGGCCTGCGAGCAGATGTTCAACCTGCCGCCGGGCTCCGCCGAAGTCATCTCCCGGCTGGTCAAGGGAACGTGCCTGTTCAAAATCGGCAGCCACGACCCCTTCGAGGCCATCCACGTCCGCAGCCCCTTGGAAGTCGAACTCACCGACACGGACAGCGCCATGAAATCCGCCAGCACCATCGCCTTCAACGAAGAATCCACCGTCACGGAGGTACCGGCATGAGCAGACCCACGTCCACAGACACACTCCTGAAACTGATCCTCGTCGGAGCCGTCGCCGGCCTGCTGGCCATCGCCTGGGTTTCGGCGTTCCTGGGCGAACTCCTCACCCCGACCGGGATGCCGTGGACCACCATTCCCCAGCTCGTGTCGCGCTTCAAGGCCGGCACCTTCCAGTGGCCGGCGGCCGCGACGTGGATTCTGATCGCCCTGGCGGTCGCGGCGTTCATCGGTGCAGCGTTCCTGAGCAGCGTCGCCGGACGGAAACCGCAGGATGACGGCCTTCCCCGGTACAAGGACCTCGAATCCCGGATGGGCAGGAAAGCGGCACTGGCGAAAGCCCGGCAGTCGCTGCACCTTCCCGAAGACGCTGCCGAGGAAGACATCATCGTGCCCGCGTTCAAACTTGACGGCAAAATTCTCTATGTCCAGCACGAAGACTCCATGTGGGTCTACGCGCCGCAGCGCTCGGGTAAGACCCTGTATTTGGCCGTCGGTATCGTGTTGAACGCTCCCGGCCCTGTGCTGGCGACCTCCACGAAGAATGACTTGCTGATGTACACAGCGGTGGCGCGGCAGCGGCGTGGGACCGCGCAAGTGTTTGATCTGCAGGACATTTCCGGGTGGCCCGACACGATCAGTTGGAGCCCTGTCGCCGGGTGTGAAGATCCCGACGAAGCCTTGGCCCGGGGCAAGGCGTGGGCCGGGGCCCAACCGATGGGGAATGTGAAGAACGGGGACTGGTTCAACTCCAAGGCCGCCGCGATCCTGGGCCGTTTCCTGCACGCCGCAGCCCTGGATGGCGGCACCATCGAGGACGTGGTGCGGTGGTCCAACAACTTCGCTGACCCTGAGCCCTTGGAGATCCTTCGAGAGCATGGGGCACCTGCTGCGTTCGCTGAACGCCTGCAGGCGCTGACCGCCTCCCGCGCGGGGGAAACCGTGGACTCCATCCAGGAGACACTGGCAGGGCTTCTGGAGCCGCTCTCGTCACCCAAGGCTCTGCAGTTCCTCACCCCGGGCGAAGGTCAGGGGTTCGATGTCGAAGCATTCCTGACAGGGGCCAATACCTTGTATCTGCTCACGGACGGGGAAGATTCCCCGGTTGCCCCGTTGGTGACGATGTTCGCGGACCATGTATTCCGTAAAGCTCAGAAAATCTCCCAGACCCGCGCGGGTGGCCGTCTGTGGCCTGTCTTCACCATGGTTCTGGACGAAGCCCCCAACGTCGCCGCGTTCCCAAAGATGGCCGGTGCACTGTCGGACTCCGGCGGCCGAGGCATCCGCATCATCGGGTTCAGCCAGTCGTTCGCCCAGAACCGCGCCCGTTGGGGCGTTGATGGGGCCAAGGCCATCCGCGGGACCTCGTCAGTGCGCCTGTTCCTTCCAGGCCTGGAAGAAATGGATGAACTCGAAACGGTCGCCAAAGCCGCCGGCACCACCAAGCGCAAACGCGTTTCGACCTCTCAGGGCAAGGGCGGCTCTTCGAGGACGACCAGTGAAGAGGAACGCCCGGTGATCCGCGCCCACGAAATCCAGCAACTGCAGCAGGGCAAGGCGTTCATGCACTACACCAACGTCCGGCCCGCCGTCGTGGAGCTCACCCCGTACTGGGAACGTGAGGACGTTGAGCAGATCAAAAAGGACAAGAAGGCCGCCGAAGCCGTGACCCGCCGGGTCACCGCATGAACCAGGGCCCTGACGCAGGCACCCTGTTCACGGACGAAAAGCCGCCCACAGAGGATGCTCCTGCCGGGGTTGACGCTGACGGGGTGCTTCCCTCGGTCGAAGAGCTGGTATTGGAGCATGACGGCCAACTGGGGCAGCTCCGAGCAGACGTTGATGGTTTGGCCGGCCTGATGGGAGACCTCATCAGGAAGCCGCCCCAAGAGAAGCCAGCGCCCTGGAATTGGAAAGAGCTGGACGGCCCCGGCGCCGCGGCCCTTCTGACAGAGTTGCGTCAATGGGTTGACTGGTACAACGGCCGCTACGGCGTCACGGCCGAATCCAGGATCCCCGGTTGTTGGTACCAGCACGGCCCAGTGGTCGAAGAACTCACCGGTGTTTGGGTCGCCTGGCGGGCAGCCTACTACGGCCACAAAACCCCGAACGACGCCGCCGCATCCTGGCACGAACGGACCCTTTGGCCGGCCATCAGCCGGATCAAGAAGGGCACGTGGGGCCTCTCCGCATGCAACCCCATGCACAAAGACCCCCGCCCTAAGAACGAGCCCTCCACCGATAACGGGTTCGCAGCATTCGTCATCAGCCTGGAGCGGGAACCAGAAGGAAAACAAGCATGAAAGCCACACGCCATGCCCGGTGACCCGAGGCAGCTCTTCGATCAAGGGTTTGAGGTTCTGGAGAGCCTCGCCGGGGCTGTTCGAATGCCTTAGAAGTCATAGCTGGAAGAAGAAATGTCGGTGCCCGGTGCTAGCGTGCCGGGCACCGAGAACATACGGGACCACGTGCCGTATTGGGGGGCCAGAATGAACATCAACTACAACTCCGACACACCTGCATCGGTGAAGCGCCGACGGCGCGGCATCGACTGGACGGTCCTCGTGCAGCTGCTCGCCATGGTGCCCTCGCTGCTGGTCGGCCTGGGGATCGTCGTCCTGCTGACCTCGCTGCTGCTGGGGTACATCCCGAACCGGCCGGCATGGACTCAATGGGCACCCCTCGGTGCCGCCGGACTGTGGTTCCTGCTCGGATTCCTGTGGTTCGCGCCATTCATGCAGTCCTTCCTGGCCCAGTCCTTCTTACTGCTCCGGCCACCGGTCCAGGCAGAACTGCGTCACATGGAGTACTCCTGGCATGAAGTCCTGCGCCGGGCCGGCCTCGACAACAGGGCCAAGTTCCGGCTCTGGATCCAGGACACGAACGAACTGAATGCCAGCGCCGCCGGCGGAAGCATCGTCTCAGTCACCCGCGGCGCGTTGCGCTACAGCGGGGACCACCTCGGCGCGGTCCTCGCGCACGAGCTCGGTCACCATCTGAACGGGCACACTTACCCGGGTCTTCTTGCTTGGTGGTTCAGTCGGCCGCTGTACTGGCTCAGGCGACTGGTCAGGCTGGCGCTTCGCATAGCATTGGCCATTCTGCGCTTCATTTCCTACCTCAATGCTCTGGTCGCACTGGTCGGTTACCTCTTTGTCGGCACGGCCTACCTCACCATCCTGATCGGCCTCGTGCGCGGCATCGTTTGGGCGTGGGAAACATCTTGGATCGCTGTCGTGGTCCTTGCCCTGGCGTTTGCGCTGGCCCCGGTCATGAACCGGCAAGCCGAGTACCGGGCGGACAGGATAGCAGTCCAGCTGGGCTATGGTCCCGCGCTGGTCGACGTCTTCCGGGAATGGCAGAACTTCGGCTTCGAGGATCACGGCCGGCGCGGTCTTCGTGCCCTGTATTTGGCGTCGCACCCGCCACTGCACGCACGGATCCGCAGAATCGAAAATCAACTCACCCACGGAGGCAGATACAACGGAGGAACCGGGAAATGACTGTGGAAACCTACATCGTGGCAGCTGTGGCCGGCGCGGTCCTCTTTCTCTTCGCCATCATCCAGCCAGGCTTGGCGCACGACCGGCGGAAATTCGGCGAGAAGACGTACTCATCCGTTGAAGGGATGTTTATGGTTTGGGGATTCCTGGCCCTTGTGGTGGGCGTTTTCGGCCAGGTATTCTCCGTCACTTTGGACATCGCGGCCGGAGGGAGAAACAGCGACATCCTCACGGACGAGACGATCAACGCCCTCATGGTTGCAGCGATGACGGCAGCTGCAATAGGGGGCACCCTCCAGTGGGCAAGGCTTCGGGCAGCGTTTCGTAAGGAACAGCAGGCCTCCCTCCGGATAGCCCACGATTCTTAAAGTTCAACGACCGGCCTGTATCCCGGCTGAAGGCAAAAGCATCCATACGGGAGGGGCGTCAAAAACTACTTGACGTCCCTCCCGTAGTTCTGGCGTGACCCTGGCGGGTTAGCCGGCTATCGTTGAGGTCCGCCGATTTCGGGGCGAGGGGCGGGCTGATCCGATGTCTGGAGGCGCTGGCGTCCCTTCAGAGCCTGCGAAGCTTGTTCAAGCAGCTGCCGGATGGGTTCAGAGGCCGCAGGGTCTGCACGCTGGCTGCGCTGGGCGTTGAGATACCAGTCGAAACGCTCCTTGATCGCGTCAATAGTCTTGGGCGAGTTCGTTCCGACGCCCAAACTGACGGAGTGATCCAAGGCCGGGCGTTGAGCATCGGCCACGGCTCGGACCGCCCTAAGCGCTTGGCCCTCCTTGCCCTGGTGGACTAGTCTTGATTCTGAAGCAACAGCCGGCCCTCCGCCTCTTTGAGTGCCGACAGTTGGCTGGACCCCCGGACCTTGCTGCGGCAGATGGGGGTTGCTTCCTTTAAGGGCCATTCCGGTCCGGGCGTGCAGCACCGTGGTAACGGGTTTTAGGGGAGCGAACCAGGTCTCGTCGGATCGCGCCAAGCGGTGGTAGAAGCTCCATGAAGACAGGTCGGCCGCCCACAGCAGTTTCTCATCCCACGGAGAAATGGACTCAACGGTGACGGAGCGGTGGACGAGTCCGGCGCTTTTCAGGCGCGTCAAAACGTCGTGGTCTCTTTTGTTGCCGCCGGGATAGACGTCTTCCTTCAACTGCTCGAAGACGATCAGACGCGGCGGATCCTCGCGCCGTGAGTTCGTGGCGACCCGGGCGAGGGTGGTGATGCATTCTTCCCGGGCTCGTTGCAAACCTTCGGCGCCAATGCCGATTTCGGTTTGGACCGTGACGATGTTGAAGTCCACCACCTGGGCAAGATATTCGTTCAGTTCCAGGATCCGTGGCCGCAGTTCTTCGACCGGCCCGAGTTTGCCGTTATAGGCCTCGGTGGTGTGCCAGTAATCCTGGCCGACAATGCGTTCGAGCTCTTTGCGGACGCTCTCCAGTGATTCTTTGGGGATCGTGACGCCGCTCATCGTGTAGAAAGGCCGCTCACCATAGCTGTTACCGGGTGGGCGGAGGCTTTCGTCGACGAACACCACGGGCCCTGGGGTACGGGCGTAGAGGGTTTGCAGTCTTTCCTGTGCTGCCCGTCCCCGAAGGCTCCCCATCTGCTCCCTTTGCCGCCTGCTTGGCCGTTGGGCCGGTCAGCCCAGCCTACAGGCGCGGGCCGCGGGGGCCTTGTTCCGGGCCGTCGGCGGGACCTGGCTGGTCCCGGCGGCGTCGCTCTTCGGCGGCTTTGGCTTCTGCTTGTTCCTGGCGGAGCTTTTCGATGGCCGATGAGGTGCCGCCTGGCTGGGCTGCGCGCTGTGCGGCGAGTTTCTCGGCGAAGTCCGGGCTGTTCTTCGTGGCCGTTTCCTGCTCGCGGCGGACCTTGATCTGGTCCAGGGCTTCCTTGACTGCTTCCGGGGTGCTGGTCTCAGGCTCGCCGCCTTGGCGCTGGGCGCGGTTCTCCCGGACCTTACGCGCCAGTGCGGCCAGTCGTTCGGAGCGTTCCTGTGCGGGGCTAAGCTGCGCTTCAGCGCCGCGGGCCTGTTGCAAGTGGTCAACCACGTCTTCTGCCGGCGTCGGGGTCTCCTTGACGACGGCCTCAACATGGGCGGCCTCGGCCATCAGCGATGCGTCAGCAGCGGAGAGGGGTTCCTTGGCGGTCTGCGCGCTGTACTTGTGCATGGCAGGGACCCGTGCAGTGAGCTCCGCACCCAGCCCCTTGGTTTGGTGGTCGGCCGGTACCGGTGCCGGTTCGCTGGCCGGGATCCGGTACATGCCCCGGTAGGTGGAGATCTCCACGGCGAGCTGACGCCATTGTTCCTGCCGTGCAGGATCGGACGGCACAGATCCCAGTGCACCGGCCCATGCTGGCGGCTCGGCCGCGAGCTGGGCACCCAGACGGTTAACCTCGGTGACCATGATCTCGCGCCGCGCGGCAAGTTCCTTCCTCCACAGTGCCGGGGTGTCCTCATGGGTGACGACGTCGGCCGGTGCCATCCAGGCCGGCAGCCTGTCATCGGCTGCTTCCCGGGCAACCGGGGCGGGCAGTTGGCGGCGCAGTTCGATTTCAGCACGGATCCTGCGGTGGATCTGCGCGGCCGCCTCAACCCTGGGCGTGTGCTCGTCACGGCGGTAGTTGCTCAGCGCGCCGCGTTCGTACGCTTCATCGGCGCGGGCCTCGGGGCGCATCAGTTCACGGAGGGCTCGTTCCTTGTGCAGGGAAGACGTCAGCCACCGTGCCTTGCGTGCGGCCGCGGAATCGTTGATCGTCGTATCGGTGCGGCCCTGCTGCTGGGCGGCGCTCAGCCTTGCTGCAAGGTCATCGTCGCTGAGGTGGCCGTGCAGGCGCCTCTGCCAAGGCGTGTCCTTCCGTTCGGCCATCCAGTCGCGAACGAGCTCCCTGCGGTCTGCAGTTTCGGCTTCCGGTGCGCGGGAAGCTTCGGCCTTCGCGCGCATCAGCTCGGCCACGGCGCGACGGTCGAGTCGTTCCAGCGCGTCGTCGCTGATTGATTCCAAGGGCCGGCTGAGCGGGTCCGCAGCGCGGGCACGCCACCGGTCAAGGCGGTCCTCGAGCCGCCAGGCCAGGACAGCGGCGGTGTCCTCGGACGCGTCGAAGGCTCCTTCGTTGACGCTGTCTTTCAGCAAGTGGACGAGGTTGAATCCTTCGTTCTCGGCCGCGCGCAGGTGCGTGGCGATCGCTCCCCAGGCGCTGGATTTGGTGAACGTCCCGGCTACGCCTTCGCCTAGTTCGCGGCGGGCGATGTTCGCCATCCGAAGTTCGTTGGCCTGCACATCGATGTCTCTGTACTGTTCGGACATTTGCGGCAGTGACCGGGCATGGGCGCGGGCGGCGTCCATCTGTTCGTGGGCGGTGAGGTTGCCGTCGTGGTTGGCGGCCACGGCCGTCAGAACGTCCTCCATGGTTTCCCCGTCGCCCACGATGCCGTAGAGCTTGTTGGAGAAGCGGCCACGGGACGCGGCGACGTAGGCCAGCGCACGGGACAGGCCCGAGCTGATGAGAGCGTGCGTCGTGTCGCAGGTGATGCCCTGGGTGCGGTGGATCGTTGCCGCGTACCCGAGCATTGTCTTCCCGCGCACGTACTCGGCCGGCAGGGTGAGCTTGCCCTGGTGGCCGTGGTGGCGGACGGTCAGGGACCCGTCCTTGTGGGCCTGCACGACGTCCCAGACATCGTTGTTCTTCACGAAGTCCTTGCCCCTGTTGGTGGACAGGCGGCGGTTGTTCTCGCGGGTAACAATGATGTCCCCGGCACGTGCGGTCAGACCGTCCCGAAGCATCGCTGCCGCAGTCTTGGCGTCGAGCGCACCTGAGGCGATCCGGTACGCCTGGGCGCGGGCGTTCAGTTCTGTGACGGTGGCGTTATCGAAGGCCATCATGATGGAGTGCTTGCCGGCGTTGGTGTCTTTCTGCCACGCCTCGAACACCTGGGAAGTCATCGTCTCGGGGTCCCCTCCGACGACGCGGCGGTTCTCCCGGTAGAACGTCCACGGGTCATCGGCACCGTTAACCGGGGGTTCGCGCAGCGCGAGTGTCGCTGCTGCTTCTGCCTCGTTGGGGGTGTGGTCAGCGTTCCGGAAACGGTGCAGGTCTTCCAGGTGCACGGCCCCGACAGTGTTCTTCAACAGGCGCAGCGCACCACCTGATCCCACCGCTGACAGCTGCTGGTCATCACCGAGTGCGCGCACCACAGCGCCGTGCTGTTCTGCGATCGTTACCGCGGAGGCGAACAGCTCCGTGCCGACCATGCCTGCCTCGTCAACGATGATGACGTCCCCCGGCTTGGGGGTGGTTTTCTCGTCGTTCGCCCCTGTCCTGTGGGTGAGCACGAAGGAGTCAATGGTGGTGGCAGTGGCCCCCAGCTCGGTACCCATCACGGCGGCCGCGACGGCTGTGGGTGCGAGTCCGAACACCCGTCCGCCGGCGGCACGGACGGTGTCGGCGGCGAGCTTCAGCGCGGTTGTTTTGCCCGCTCCCGCAGGACCAACACCAACCAACAACAGCCGGTCGCTGCACGCGAACTCCCGGGCCATCCGCAGTTGGCCCGCGTCGAAGGTCTTCTCCTGCCCGGCCAGTGCCGTATCGAACGCGTCAACGGTTGCGGCGGGGATCACGACGTTCTGCGCGGCCGTCAGCAGGCGGTCTTCGCTGTGCAGGATCCCGGCTGAGGTGTACAGCGTGGAGTGCGGCTTGCCGTACTTGGTGGCCCCGTTGGAGAGGCGCAGAGCGTCAATCTCAGGGGTAGGTGTTTCGGGTGTGATGCGGAGCGAGAACTGGTCCGTGGCGCGGGCCGTGACCTGCTCCAGGAGGGCCGGGGGGATGGGCATTTCGCCGAGCCGGGATCCCAGCCGCCGCGTCGCTTCGGCCCTGATGTGATGTTCTCCCCAGACGCCCCGGCTCTGTTCCAGGCGCTCGATGACGCCTTGGGCTTCCACGATCGGATCGATCTCGTCAGCGTGCGCGACCATCCACAACGGCCGGTCCATCTCGGCCTGCTCGCGTGCGTCATGGCGATGTGCCCGGGCCTTCTCGACAGCGGCAGGTCCGACGACAACCCCGGGGATTCGGCCCAGTTCGTCCATCCATTCATCGACCAGGACCGAGAGTTGGCGGGCCTCCTTCTTGGAGGGCCGGGTGTCCAGTGTCGCCTGTTGGGCAAGGGCGATGAGCTGCTTCCTATTGGGGGCGTAGCCGTGCTTCTCGGTGAACTCCTGGGACAGTCCGTCGAGTACCGGCTTGATGCCTGCACGTCGTGAAGATGCCGCTTCGATGGCCGCGACATCGACGCCGGCGATCTCGATCACGGGACGGTCCCCGTTGACTTTGCGCTCAACCAGGCCGACACCCAGACGGGTGCAGATCTTCTCCATGACCACCCGGTTGTACAGCTCCGACGCGGCAACGTTGAACTGGTACAGCAGACGCCCATCGAGGCTGGACCACTTGCCATCTGCCCCGAGGACCTTGTTGGAAACCACGATGTGATCGTGCAGCTGAGGGTCACCGTTGCGGGAATCGTAGTGCCGGAACTTGGTGTAGATCAGGCCGCCGTCCACGTCCTCCTGGCGCACCCCGTTGCGGCCTCTGCGCGTGAACGTGGCTTCTTTTTCGAGGTAGCGCATGGTCTCTTCGATGGCCTCGTTGTGGGCCGCCTCGATTTCCTTGCGGGCGTCGTCTCCGCCGATTGCCCACAGAACTGATGCCGATTTCGCAGGAGCGAAAACGAGGTCGTAACCGGCGACTGCCTGGGACCCTGGCTTGGTCTGGGCGGTAACGAAACGTCCCAGTTCTTCCTTGTCGGAAGCGTTGCGGCCGTTGAGCTCACGGAAGTACTGGGCACCTTCCTTCATGCGGATCAGGCGTCGGGTGTCCGCGTCCGGGTCGGTGTGGTTCATGCGCCGGTAGTCGCCCATCGAACGGTCAATACGGGCCTTCAGTTCGTTGTCCTTCTGCCCGTAGCGCGGGTACCGGGCGCCCAGACGGACGTCGGTGGACGGGTCAGAGGCAAGAAGCGCTTCGGCGTTCGGGTGCAGTCCCTCACCGAACAATGCCGCCATTTGTGCTTCGGTGACCTCGCCCGAAACGTCCAGGTGGGCTGATCCTCTGCCGCCCCATTGGCCGGGAGGGTTGCCGTCCACTGTGTAGTAATCCCCGAGGCTGCGATCCCCTGCGCGCAGCTCGTCAGCACTGGCGACTTCACGTGTGTAGTACGTGTATCCGTCGCCGGCACTGAGCTTGTGCACGGTCATCACGGAGCCAGCATACCCGCCCAACCGCCTCACTCGTCGATGATGCATGAGGTGTGACAGATTTTGGCGGTTTTCGTTCCGTGGAATCGGTGGACACGACGGAGGAGGTAGCCGAGGGAACAGAACGAAAACCGGTAGGATCGGGCCATCAAGTCTTTGATGCGGTTCTGCACATGAGAATGGGCGGTGGGTAACACGCTTTTCGTTATCCACGGGTCGTTCGATTGTGTAGAACCGCTGCCCGTGTTATCCCCGGGTGGGCAGCGGAGAGACTCCATTTCTCTCGGAGCCGTCCACGTGGGGGCAACCCGGGCACGGCCAGCCCGAGCGCAAGCGAGGACCGATGCGGCGCACGCCGCCGGCCGTGGACCTGACCCGGCGCTAGCCGTTAGGTCCGGTCCACGGCCGCACCCAAGGGGAGGGACCCAAACGATGGCAGCACCAAGGAAGTCCGCGCAGCAGTTGGCCGCGCGGGAGAAGGCGCGGGCTAAGGCCCAGGAGTTGACCGAACGCCACGAGAAACTGATCGATCTGGCAGCGGAGTTCTTCGAGCAGCAGGAGCAGGCGGAGTTCATCCGTGCCGACGCAAAGCAGAAGGCTGATGCGCTCCTGGCCAAGGCGGAAGCGGATGCCGAGAGCGCCGTTCGCGGCGCGGCGGCGAAGGTCCAAGCCATGATCGATTCCGGTGAAGGAAAGGCCTCGATTGCCGCACGGTTGGGGTTGAGCGGTGCTGAGGTGAAGCGGATGCTTGACCTCGTTTCCCGCAAGGACGCCGGGGCTACGGAAGCGGTTGTGGAACAGGCCGCCTAGCAGAGACTGTACTGTCGTGATGTGTGTGTGTGGCCCCGACGTTTCGTCAGGGCCACAGTGCTGTGTGCTGTTAAACAGAGAAAGGCCGGCTGGTGGGCCGGCCCCTCTCCGCTCCTTTCGGCAAAGGAAAACTACGGGTTCAGCTTAGCTGAAGAGAAAGTACCCCTGCGGCCGGCACGGTAAACGCCATTGGGTTCCTGGCAGCGCGGCACCTGGTCTGGATCCTGGGTGGTTGCGGTGAATGGCGGTCCGCCGCTGGTGAGCAGCCTCTGTGGTTCGCCCTGGGCGGCGGACCGCCCGACTTCTGGAAGGTTCCTTAGCCACCTCGTGGTGAGTGCTGCGGAGCCTTGCCGGTGGGGGTTCCGCCCGGCAAGGGGTTCTATGCTGCGTCTGTGTCGCCGGTTTCCTCGTCCGTTTCGGTGACGCTGTCGAGGATGATCTGCTCGACCTCGCTTGCGGTGTATCCCCATGCGACGAGCTGGGTCAGGTAGTCGGTGTGGCGTTTGCTCGGTGAGCGCCACGAGTCCTTGGCGATCGTCTTTTCATACCCTGCGTGCGATCAGGGCGAACTCGGGCCGTGCCGTGCTCTTGGCGACGTGGTCCCGGAGCGGGTTCCACGCCCACGCATTGGACTCTTCGACCTTCGCGCCGATCATCTCGGCGGCTACCTTGCCTTCGTGCACATGGCGGTCGGCGTGTCGCTGCCAGCATCCTTCACGCTGTGGACCGCAGCGATAAATGGCGGCATTTTCGCAGCGCTAAATGTCACCCCTAGTGCCCGTAACCGATCCCTTAGCCTGCTTCCGAACAGCTTCGAATCGACACCTGACGTCACGCAGACTTAAACCGCGAGGATACCGTCTCACGCATCCTCGCCACATCAACGTCGCCGGCTGTCGCCTCTATAAGCACTTTGGCTAACCGTTTCGGCCAGAGGACGTGAACGCCACGAGTCGAGAACGAGCCCCCGATCAGGGGCCAGTCTGCTTCGATGAAGCACAGCGCCCCGGTGACCGGAACATCCCCGACAAGGTCACGCACGACGTCGACCTGTTTGAGCACCCCATCGACCAGTTTCGTGCAATCACGCCGGCCAACGAGGAGCTTCTCGACGCGTGGGCGAAGGATGCCACCCTCGATCTTCAGTTCAGGCCGTCCCTTGTACCGCTTGGCATCGATCACCCAGATTCCACCGGGAGCGATGGCGATGTGGTCGATGTTGGCCTTCGAGCCGGGGATGCGTCGGTCGTGAAGGACAGCCAGGCCATCGGCGGCCAAGGCATTTAGCCGAGCGCCGAGGCGTTCCTCACCGATCGCGCCTCGATCCCAGGACTTGGTGTGCGGCCGCTCGTCAGAGAGGGCGACTGCGAGGCCACCGAAGCGACCCCACTTCTCGCGGAGCTTTTCCTCGTCCTTCGCCTTGCGGCGCTCATATTCGCGTCGGGCGGACGACCCGGCTACTCCGGAATCAGCGGACAACGACTCAACACAAGGTGGCTCCGGGTCGAGGGACATGGTTTCCGTAGACTCGGTGGCACACTCCAAGCAGCGGATGGTCTTCGTCTCGCTCTCATAGATCGCTTCTGTCCCGGCCGGAAGAGAGGCACCGCACAGCCGACACGCTCCGGCAAACCGGAGCCTCATCTGCTTCATGAGGATGCACTTTGGATCACCGGCACGGACCCAGTCTGCTTGTAGATCACGGCGGTTAGGCCGTGGACGCGCTTTGCCATGGCTCAATCCTCACCCACGGCAGGAACTGTTTCGGGGTGTGCCGCGCGTAGCGACATCCAAAGACCTCGCGAACTGTCCCAATGAAGGATCCCTTACGGGGGCGCTCCACACACGGTCGATGCTGGATCTTCGAAGCCACGCAGGCGGCTGCCTGGCGGGCGCAGTGGGACTTCGAGGCAAAGATGCCTTGACAAGGCGTCGTCCGGCGGTTCCTTAGAAGAAGAGCTAATCAGAACGAACCAGGGCAAAGCTTGTCGTAGGCGAAGGTAACAATGGCGTCTTGGTCTTCCGTTGAAATGTCAGTGCCGGCAAGCTTTGTAGCCAGCTCTGTTACTGCCTTCTTCTGACCCAACGCGTCGACGTCCTGGCAAAACTCTTGTGCCATGTCCCTTGCGTCTACTGGATCCATGTCAGTGACCTCAGGATTACCGAGCTGGCCCCCCGTAGAGCTGCATGCTGCCAACAGGACAGCGACCAGGGGAAGCAAAGAGACGGAAGCCAGGCGACGGTTCATGTGCTGAATCTTATATGCGTCCTGGCGTCGGACGTGATCCTTCAAAGCTTCGCAATAGAGGATCCTTTATCAAGACGGGACGACCAAACTCGTCAACGGTTCGAAGCCCCGCCTTCGCAATGTGTGACTGTTAACTGAGAATGGCGGTTCTTTCACAGCTCCGTTTGGCGGTGATGGTTTTCGCTAGCTCACTGCCGTCGATACACGGTCGATCAACGTCGAGATTTTCGTTCTAAAGTAGCGACTGAGTAGGTCGTCGGCGACCGCACCAGGCAGCAGGAATTGAACGCGGCCGTCTCCGACTTCGAGGTACATGTAGGGAGCCTGCCCAGCGGGTGATGCCGCGAAGGACACTCTGCTCGAGCTGACACCGGCCGGGATATCTTCGGGGAGCAGAAATCTGCAGGTTTCGACGTCAGCGAGCAATACGGTCAGAGGCGGGGTCGGTGAGCCCATCGCCAGAGGATTTACGTACGGCCATTCGAGGTGCACCAGTCTGTCCGGCGTGGCCAGCAGAACGCCATCCCATACCTGCTGAGCGTCCCCCGATCCGGCGAAGATCGAGGCGGCAACGACGAAGGAGTTCTCCTCATTGGACGGACCGCCGTCGACGTACTTTAGGGCGCGCTGAACCATCATTCGGTCGTCGGACCTCATTTTGAGATCGGCTATTTGCTCCATATAGGCCGATCCGATCGCGTCACCCGCTTCTGGGCCGAACAGCTTCCAAAGTGCCCAGAGGATCAACCGGATGCCGCTTTCAGCCGGATCCCCTGGCCGCGCCGAGGCTTCTTTGAGCTGGCGCTCTAGGTCATTCACGACGTCACTCGCAGCCGGCCGGTCCAGCAGGCACAGCTCGCCGTCAGGGTAGCGCTTTCCTTTCGGGAAGGTGCAGACATTTGCGATGAGATTCGCCAGTTGGGGCGAGAGTCCTAGAGTGACCAATCTTCCGAGCATGGCGTCGGCAGCCATCGACTTGAATCCCATTCGGTCATCTTGGTGGCAGACAAGATGATGCGTCAACGGCCCCTCGCAGGACGGACACATTGAAGCTGCCCGTTGCCGGCAGGCCTTGTCGCCATCGCTCGCATGGGATCGCCTTTGGTGGAAATCAGAGGGGTGCCCGGTAGCCGGTCCCCCACCGCGACACCTTCCGGCCGCTCCCCCGGCGGCGAAAATCGCATACAGACGCGCGGGGCGCTCCCCAACGCTCGGCCTACCAGTTGTCTCGCTAAGGCCTCGCCAAAAGACGGTTCGGGGCCGGCCGCCGCACGCTGAGGGGCGCGTCCCGTTTCATCCGCGCAGAGCTATAGGAAAGTCTCCTATTCTCTCGACCTCGTCCCCTTCAAAGAGACCAAGAAGGAGGCGTCCGCCGGGCGCTAGGGTCCGCGCCAGTTCCCGGAGAACAGAGGGAACCTGAGCGGGTCCGAAATGGATCAGTGAGTACCAAGCCAGGATGCGTGACGCGTAGCCGTCCGCATGGAGCGTCACACCGACGACTAAGCCCGGTCGATTTGGGCCCCTCATGCTGCTGGCATGGGGGGCTTCATTTGCCGGCGCCGCGGGCCTGAGTAGGCCCGGCGCCAGTAAGCTGCTTCCGCGTCCGTGAGGATCTCGTAGATCCGCTCGGCGGTGAACTTGCCCAGATAGGGGCTTTCCTCGCTTTCCAGGTCTCCCAGGGAATCGATCGCGGCCGCCAGCAGGGTGTCATCCCCGATGGACTTCTCCACCCATTCGCGGACGCCGTCGGCGGCCAGCTCTTCCCATGTGTACGGTGAGGTGGCAATGGCTTCGCGGACGGCGGCGAGACGCCCCCGAGGGTCCGTGCTGCGGGACTTCGTGTAGAGGCGCAGCTGATACTCATCGGAGGTCACGGGCAGAGGTGCCCGCCCGGTCGGTAGGTGCGAGGTGGCGTGTGCGGGGATGACTTGGTAGCGGGCCGAGCCGGTGTGGCGGTGGTGGAGTTCTTGGCGGATTTCCCTGATGCGATGGCCAAGGCGGGGACCGCCGGCAGCGGGGGCGGGCTCGCCCTTGTTGCTGTCTTCGATATTGGTGCGTGCTGGCATGATCTGTCCCGAGGATGCGTATGCGCCTTTCCTCATCGTATTCCCGGGGTCGCTTCACGGAACTGTTCAACCACCGCTTCGTTTTACTTTGTCCTCCCCATTGCGAGACATATCGACGCCGGGGACAGAGCGTCGCTGCCTACCGCGGCAGTAAGCCCCAGGGTCGCGGTCGAAATAGGCGAAATGCCGCGTGATCGGGGCCATCAGTTCTTTGTACGACTAGCTGTCCTCTCCCCTGTAGCATGAGCAAACTTGTTCATTGCTTTGGGGAGTGCCGTGAGTAGCGCAATACCAACCGGGTCGACGTTATCCCCAAATGCCCGCAAGGGGCGCTACGGGATCGCGTACTTCCAGAACGTTTGCGCGCAGTTTGGCGTTGGGTTCGACGAAACCTCCGCTGACGAAGATGTGCTTGCGATCGATGGCACAGTCCAGTTTCCGGCGCTTCCGGTGCGCATTCAGGTGAAGTGCACGAAGAAGATCTTCGGATCCGCCGGTGTTCTGTCTTGGCCGGTCACAGAAGAGTGGAAAACCAAGTGGTCTAGAAACTTTGGGCCTGCTTACTTCGTGGTGGTCCAGGTGCCTAATGACGTGCCTGGTGACTGGATAGACTACGCCGGCGCGGGCATCACAACGCACCGTTCAACGGCCTATTGGGCAAGAATCGACACGACATCAATGGGTGCCTCGATCACGATCCAACGAACCAACAGACTTACGGCCGAGACACTGGCGGCGTGGAACGCGGACCTTTTGTCATGCTTCTCTGAGGAAGGTGCCGCATGATGGCTTCGGAGAGCCTTGAATGGTTCCTAACCAAACATGAGTGGCGGCAGATGACCCAAGGCTCTGCAGGCAAACTCTGGAAGCATGAAGATGGGGCCGTGGTTGCCGTCCCCTGGGAACTGTCACCAAATGACCTGCAATGGGACGGAGTAATCGCTCGCATAGCAGCCCCGCTACATGAAACTGCACCCACCGTGTCGACAGCCATTCGGAATGCGTACGTCGACGTGACAGATTTTCGGGCAGCAGACGACATCCTCATTGAAGGATCGATCCCGGTTGAAGCCGGGTTCTCTCTAATTTCGACAGCAAGGACGATCCTCAGGGCTAGTGCCACCACGTCGCGGGGGACCAGAGCGCAAATTGGGGGTAACTATTCCAAGCCAGCAGAGAGGATCGTGGAGCAGGCACGCTTTGGTCACACCAAGAAGGGGTCCTATATCCTCCCAATGCTTGTGCCCCTAGACATCGGTTCCATCAGGGGCAAGGACTCAGCGGGACATCAGCTTTTTTCCTACGATCATGAGCCTGAAGAGCGACGGGCCACCCGGACCATGGCGCAGGCCCTCACTGCAGTACAACGCCTGGTGGTAGATCCAGCGAAAGAGCCTTCAGCCGGAACACTGGACGACTTGATAACCGCCGGTGTCAGCCGTGAAATGGTTACAGCCCTGCATGACATTGTTTCCTCTGAAGCCGTCTCCGTCTTCTCAGCCGAATTTGTATGGGCGGCCGCACTGGAGTCCAATTCGACTCTCCCTAAGTCTGTCTCAATAGCGGCCGGGGCCTCTGAACTCCTGCAGCTGACGGCCAAAAAAATGCGCCCGGCCCCGAAGAAGCAGACTGAATCCTTTACCGGACCCATTGTCCAACTTCGCGACGAAGAATCCCTGACGTTCGGTGAAGTGAAGATCCAGACAGTCCGAAAGGGGCGGAGCTGTGAAATAGCTCTGCTTCTATCCGACGACAACCTCCGCAAGTCTCATGAATGGTTCAGCACGAAGGAAACCCTCGTGGTGGAGGGTGAGGTGACGTCCGTTCCTGGCAAGGGGCTCCGCATCCTGTCACCGGCAAGAGTCCAGCCGTTACGCGAGACAATGCTGTTCAGTACGGAGTAATCCGAATTTCGCGGTGATCGATCTCAACGCTTGCCTTCGGCGCCCGTGATCGCCATCAAAATGTGACCCTCCCGTTTCCCTCCGGGCAGGGCCGGCGTGAGCCGGCCCTGCCCGGGTTTTCCTCAGCAAAAGTAGCCGGCCTTGCTTCATCGTCCTTCGGGCGCTGTGCCATGGCTTAGCCGTCCTCTTTCCGGTGCTGCATTTCTTCGCGGGTCCTGCGTCCTGGTCTGAGCTCTCCTGCTGGGACGCCGGGCCATTTCTTGCCGCCGTTGTACTTGCGCTGCAGCCGCTTCAGTTCCCTCAAAGTGGCGCCCTCGACAAGGTCGGTGATCGACGCATACCCCTCGAGGTGCCCGACAGCTTTGACAGCGGCGCGGATCTGATCCGCGTCGGTTTCCGTGAAGTACGGAGAGACGGACTTCTTCTTACTCACCGGGCGGTCTGCGCAGTTCCTGGGCCATGGCGTGGATCCTGTCGTGTGGAGGTGGGTAGAAAGCTTGGTCGGGGCCAGCGTATCTGCCGGCCCCGTCCAAAGCAGGGTTTAGAAGGGCGGTTCGGAGTCTGGTCCGTTGCCCCAGCCACCGGCGCTGCTGGTCTGCGGAGTAGCCCAGGGGTCGTCCTGGGGGGCGGACTGGCCGGGCTGGCTGCCCGGGCCCTGGTTGCCGAAGCCGCCGGCTCCCTGTCCGCCCTGGTTGTTGCGCTGGGTGCGGTTGACCTTAGCGTTCGCGTAGCGGAGGGAGGGCCCGATTTCGTCCACTTCGAGTTCGATCACGGTGCGCTTCTCGCCTTCCTTGGTCTCGTAGGAACGGCTCTTGAGCCGGCCGGAAACGATGACCCGTGTGCCCTTAGTGAGGGATTCGGCCACGTTCTCCGCTGCTTCCCGCCACACGCTGGCCCGGAGGAAGAGCGTTTCGCCGTCCTTCCATTCGTTGGCCTGCCGGTCGAAGGTCCGGGGTGTTGAGGCCACAGTGAAGTTGGCCACCGCGGATCCGGAGGGTGTGAAGCGCAGCTCGGGGTCGTTGGTGAGGTTGCCGATTACTGTGATGGTGGTTTCGCCTGACATGGTTTCGTTCCTTTTCTCTTGGTTTCGTTCTGGCGGTTACTGCTGGGATCTAGCGGTTCTGGGTTTCGATGGCGATGACCTGGTCAATCTTGCCCGGGTTAAGCCCGGACCAGTGGTTTTCGCTGCCTTCCCGCTCGTACACGACGACGGGGACCTGGGAGTAGCCGAGTTCTTCGGTGATGTACTCGAATGCGGCCTGGTTGGTGGTGACGTCCACCTCGTGGACGGAAAGGCCGGCCTCAACGAATTTCTGCTTGGTCTTGTTGCAGCCAAAGCATCCGGAGGGCTTGATGTAGATGGTTACGGTCATTGTCAGCACCTGGTTTCGTATCTCATTAGTTAGGTTCGTCTGTCCGCCTTGCTGCTTCTATTCTATCCCGTATTAAACTGAATAAACAAGGGTTTTCCCGCGAAATATAGGGGTTTTTTGACTACATTTTGTTGAGTTTTGGGTGGCTACAAGTGCCGTTCGGGACGCTGCTTGGATCACGCGGGCCTACGGAAATCTGGTGGTGATTGAGCGCCCGCCCTGCAGCTTGTGGCTGTCACCGCCCGTAACCACGGGAGAAGCCCCCCGGCGCCTTAGAAGCCGCCTCGTGCTGATGGTTCCTGTGCCCGCCTCGGCTGGGCCGCACGCTGGATGTGTGTCGTCCCGGCTGAAAAAACTTGCCCTGGATGTTGGTGCGTCCGGCGTAGAAGTCTTGGTCCATGGGGCAGCCCCGTGGTGGTTGATGGGTCGGGGCTTTGGGCAAATACGATGAGGTCCATGACCGAGACTCCTGCACCGAACCGTCGTTTCCTGACTATTGAGCAGGTAGCCCAGGAGCTGAATGTGAGTGAGGTCCAGATCAGGGCTTTGCTGAGGTCAGGTGACCTCCGCGGGATTCAGGTTGGGGGTCGGGGTGTTTGGAGGATTGGGGTCAACGATGTCGAAGACTTCATTGCTGAGGCCTACCGGAAGACGGCGGAGCGCATCGCTGCCGGAGATCTCGGAGATCCGGTCCAGGGGATGGAGGAATAGGGGTTTTTGCGGCTTCCTTTGCCGGCCGTTGACGATTGGATTGGGCTTGTTCGTGGCTATGGTTTGGCGTGGTCGGTCGTCGTTACGATGAGCCATGGATACCACCGACCCGCTGGAGGTACTGCGACGGGGTGAGCAGCGCCGCTCTGAGGCGCAGCTCGGGCTTGTCACTGAGGTGTTGGGTGCCCTTAAGGCTATGGGTGAGGCCGAGATGGCGCTGTATGCCGCACGCAGGCGCTACATTGGGGCTTTCAAGAGGGCGACGCAGGGGCGATGGACAGCTAAGGAACTAAGGGCGGCGGGGTTGCCGACGCCGAAGGTGTCCGTCCTGAAGAGGCGCATGGATATTCGTCCCCGACCAACGCCCGCCACTGACGCGCCGACTGACGCGGTGGACGGCGACGCCCAGGCCGACTAGGCCGGGACTGGTCCGCTGTGGAGGGTGTCCGGGTGCCGGCGGCTCTGCGGCCTCCGGTGGAGCTTGCCTTGGCGAAGGCGGTGGAGTCGATCCCGCGTGCTGGTGCGCTGCCCGGTGGAAATGTTTACGAGATGAAGTGGGACGGCTTTAGGGCGGTTTGTCTGGTCGACGTTGATGGGGTGTCGTTATGGTCACGGCAGGGGAAGGACCTGAGCAGGTACTTCCCGGACGCTTTGGCGGCCGTGACGGAGCAAATTCCGACTGGTTGTGTTGTCGATGGTGAGCTTGTCGTGTGGTCCGGGGACCGGCTGGATTTCGATGCGCTGCAGCGGCGCTTGGTGACTGCCAGGGCGGCGTTGCCCGCGGTGGTGCGGGAGCGTCCTGCCTCGTTCGTGGCGTTCGATGTCCTGGCCGCAAGATGCCCGCGGGCTGCCGTTCCGGGACCGGCGGGCGTTGCTCGAGGAGCTGGCGCGTGCGTGGGTTCCGCCGTTGAACGTGTCTCCGGTGACCAGGGACCGGGCGGTTGCGGAGACGTGGTTTGAGGAAATGCCGGCCACAGGGGTGGAAGGGATTTTGATCAAGGGTGATTCTCAGGCCTATGAACCCGGGAGGATCTGGCTGAAGGTCAAGAGCAGAAACGCCACGGACGTGGTGTGTGCTGCGGTGATCGGCCCGATGGCTCAGCCACGGGCGGTGGTCGTGGGTCTGCCGATGGCCGGGGGGTTGCGGATTGTTGGCCGGTCCTCTCCCCTGTCCGCCAGGGCAGGTCGTGATCTGGCCCGGTATCTGCATCCGCCGCAGGGGAAGCATCCCTGGCTGGCGGAAATTAGCGCTAGGGTGCTGGACAGGTTTAACAAGGAAGGCGGCACGGTACGGCTGACTTTGGTGGAGCCGTTGGTCGTGGAGGTCTCGGCCGACGTTGCCTGGTCCGGGCGTGCGTTCCGGCATTCGGTGCGGCTACTCCGTGTACGTCCGGAGTTGCATCCGGATGAAGTGGAGCTCCCGGATCATCTGGGAGGTTAAAGGAGCGGAAGGGCCGGCGATGCCGGCCCTTCCTGGCGTAGTCGATTCCCGCCCGCATAAAGGCGTAGACACCTCGATGAGGTAAGGGTGGAGCCGGATTATTGTGCTGGGCTCGCCATGGCCTAACGTTGGGTTGTTTCTGACCACCAAGTGACAAACCGTGGGTCGCGTTGGGTGGAGTCGTTCCCATCAACGACGTTTCGACCCATGCGTGACCATGCTTTGCCCACGTCTGACCGTTTGCGTGTCGGATGTGGGCGGTTTTTGGGTTCTCGTCGATCAAGTTAAGAGAAAGGGGTGTGCGCATGGCCGCTCGTACGAGCAAGGCAGACACACCAGCGAAGCCGCAACCGCATCGTTTCCGCGTGAGCGTCCCCGCTGCCGATGAGGCCGTGCTGGCGTGGATGGAGTTGCAGGAGAATCCGTCGCTGTCGGTGCGGATGCTGATCCGCGAGAGCATTGAGCGCCAGGGCTACATCGATATCGTGAACCGCCCGGTGAGCCGGCTCCCGAAGCGCGGACACCCTGCTGGGTCCCCCGAAGAGGCGCGCGCGGTCGAAGAGGATGTTCCCGAGGCTCAGGCACAGATTCCCATCTCGGACTCTGCACCGAGGCCCGGGGCTGTGGTTCCGGCACCGGTACATCAGTCGCAGCCGGCAGTTCCCGCTCCGGCTCTGCATGAACCAGAGCAGTCAACTGGAGAGCAGCTTGACGTCAACGACATCTTCTCCATGACGCGCTAGCTCCCGCACCCCGTAGCACTACCGGCAGCACAGGCGAGCACCACCCCACACGCTCTCAACGAAGGGATCACCATGACCATCTCGATCAATCTCACCGGCGGCATCGACGTCGGCAACGGCTATGTCAAGGGCATCATCCGCGGCGAAGGTGCCGACAGCGCCACCAACATCGACGAGATCGACCTGCCCAGCGCTGTCGCGCTCATCACCCGGTCCAACGCAGTCCCGGATGCCGACAGCGAGGCTAAGTCCAAGATGGACGGCGACTTCTACAATGAGCTGGACGTGAGCTTCGCCTCGCCGCTCATCGGCGACCAGTACCGCCGTCTGTTCGGCACTCGAGCACTGAGCGCTCAAGGTGCCTTCGATGAGTTCGACGTCGTCGGCCGGCGCAGCAAGGCCCAGCAGGAGCTGAGCAAGGTCCTGGTCATGGGTGCCTTCGCCGCCAAGGCCCTGCGCGACTACGTCCGTCAGAACGGCGCACTTCCGACGGCGGTTGAGACGCTGAGCGTGCAGGCGCGCGTCGCCTTGGCGCTGCCGATCAACGAGTATCTGGCGCATCGCACCAGCTACGCCGCCGAGTTCACCACCGGCACGCACACGGCGACCATCCACAACTTCGACACTTTGGTCACGGTGAAGCTGCGGTTCGTGGACGTGCAGGTCATCCCCGAAGGAGCCAGCGCCCAGTATGCGATCACTGCCAAGGGCGAGCCGCTGATGGAAGCCATGCTGGCCGACGTCCGCCGCCGTGGGGTGGCACTGGAGGGCATCACCTCCGCTGACGTGCTGGCCGCCCAGCACACGGTCAGCATCGACATCGGCGAGGGAACCGTGAACTTCCCGGTGTTCACCGCCGGCAAGTTCAACGCCGATGCCTCGACCACCTACCACAAGGGCTACGGCTCGGTGCTCACGGACGCGCTGAAGGCGATGGATGACCGGGGCTTCGTCTCCGGCTTCACCTCCCGCAAGCAGCTCGCGGAGTACTTGCAGGCAGGCCCGTCGCCGCTGAAGCGGAAGTTCTATGAGAAGGTCGCCCAGTTCGTGGAGGAGGAGATGCTGTTCTTCTCCAAAGAGGTCGTCGAGCGGTTCGGCCGCGTGCTGGCCGTCGTCGGCGCCACCACCGAGGTCGCCTACGTGTACGGCGGCGGTTCAGGTCCGGTGAAGACCTTCCTGTACCCGGCGCTGCTTGCCAAGGCCACCGAGATGAACAGCGAGGATGCTTTCCCAACGCTGTACCTGGACTCGTCCTACTCGCGCCACCTGAACCGCGAGGGCCTCTACATCGCGGCCGAGGCCGTGGAGCGCAAGGCTGACGCCGCACCCGCACCGGCCTCTCGTGGCAAGCGCAGCGTCCGGGACACCGGCTCTGAGGATAAGGAACTCGCTGCGGCCGCTGTGTAGTCCGTCCAGCTCATCATCGTGAAGCCCGGGGTACTGGAACAAACAGCACCCCGGGTCTCCAGGCGGCCTTGATAGCCAAGAAAAGAAGCCCTTCCCCAGGCCTACCCGGGAAGGGCTTCTTTGTGCCTGGAGTTCATGGTCCAGCTCAATTTCCGGAATCCGCCAGGTGCCAGGCCGGAGCTGGATCCGAATGACGTGCAGTTTCCCGGCCATTTGGGCGGTTAAACGAAGGAAGGCCGGCTGGTGGGCCGGCCTTCTCCGCTCCTCGGCAAAGGAAATCTGTGGTTCAGCTTAGCTGAACTGTCGTGCAGCTGTTGGGTCGTGATGCTGTCGCGGTGTCATCGTTGGATTGGCCTGGTCACGTGGATTGGCCTGGTCACGCTTGTTCATCGGATTCTGCGTCTGGTTCATGCGGCACCTGGCTGTCTGCCTTGGTAGTCGCGGGAATGGCGGTCCGCCGCTGGTGAGTGGCTGCTGTGGTTCGCCCTGGGCGGCGGACCGCCCGCTGTTTGGGAGGTTCCCTGCCTGCTCGTGGTGAGTGGGGCGGGGCCTCGCCGGGCGGTGGGGGTTCCGCCCGGCGAGGGGTCTTACTCTGCCGCCTCGTCCTCGGCTGGCTTGGCGCTGTCGAGGATGATCTGCTCTACCTCACTGGTGGTGTAGCCCCATGTGACGAGCTGGTTCAGGTAGTCCCGGTGGGTCTGGGACGGGGATCGCCACGAGTCCTTGGCGATGGTCTTTTCGTACCCTGCGCACACCAGCGCGAGCAGGGAGAACTCGGGTCGTGCCGTGGTCTTGGCCACGTGCTCCCGGAGGGGGTTCCACGCCCAAGCGTTGGATTCTTCGACCTTCGCGCCGACCATCTCAGCGGCTACTTTGCCTTCGTACCCGCTGGCGGTTTCGGAGTGATGGGTGATGGCGTGGAGGGTGAAGTACTGCCATCCCTTCGGGGCCTGCTTCTTCGCCAGCAGCGACTTCACAAACTCGCGGCGTACGGTCGTAGCCGAGACCATGGCTTTATTGTTCTCGATCAGGGTCTTCCGCTCGGCTTTCTGCTCGTCGGTCATGGGTCCCTTCTGCGCGTTACTGCCGCCGTCGTAGCGTTCGTATTTGGGGGTGAAGCCAAGTTCCTGCCAGCCGGTGATGACGGGCTTTGCGTTGTGCTGGCCCCGGTAGTCGGTGCTGATCAGGTAGGCGTTGGCCTCCTCGTCGGTGGCCGGTTCTCCGTCTGCCCGCTTAGCCGCTGAGACGTACAGGTTCTCGTCGTCGGCGTAGTGTCCGGCGTCCTCCACGATGGTCTTGCCTTGGGCTTCCAGTTCCGCCATCAGCGCAGCGAGGGCGGCGGCGCTTTCCCGGCGGTCGCGCAGCAGCTGGGCCACGTGAAGGAGCTGATCGGGTTCGTCCATGATGACCGACTCCAACTCAGCGGTGGCTTCCTCGTCCCCTTCGAACTCGGCCATGATCAAAGCCTCCTCGATGGTGTAACCCTTGCCCAGGGCGGCGGCACCGGCGTCGGACGCCTTGGCCTTCAACGCGCTTTCGACGGTGGTCTTGGTCCGTCCGGTCTTCTTGGCGATCGCGGCCGCCGAAACGCCGATCAGCGACAGCTGGTGGTAGGCGTCGGCTTCGTCCGCTTCGGTCAGCTCGGCGCGCTGGATGTTCTCCACCACCTGAGTGACGATGCGTTCGGCTTCCTCGGGGCTGTCGATGATCATCACCGGAATCCGGGGGCGCTTGGCTTCAATCGCTCCCAACGTGCGGCGCTGTCCCATCAGGACGTGCACGGTGCCATCGTCCTTGCGGTGGGCGATCACGGGTTCCATGACGCCGTGTTCCTTGATGCTGGTGATGAAGTCAGCGGTCAGGGCGGCGTCCTTGCGGACGTTGATGTCAACGGTCAGGGTTGCCGGGTCGAGCATTTCAAGCGTGGGTGTTGCGTTCATTTCGGTGTTGCTCCTTCTTGCCGAGAAGTTGGGTGAGTGGGGCGGCTCAGGTGACCGGCCAGCTTTCCCTCTCCCCCGTTGTTTTTTGGTTGCTGGCAAGCTCGCTTGCTCGGCGGCCGACGGAGCCCTGTCTACCCGCAGGGCAAGGGGCGGGAAATTCCCGGAGGAAATAAGCGACGCAGGAGCGCTGCAGGGAAATTCACGCGCCGCAGGCCCCGAGGAACGAGGGGCTAGACGGGGTGGAGCGGACGCCTAGAATCCGAAGGAATCTCAATGATGTTGTCAACGGATATCGGCGGTGCCGCTCGGGTGTCCCGGCCGGTGGATGGCCGGGACACCTCGGGGGTTTTTAGTCCGTCCAGCCGGGGTAGGGCTTGCGGTCCTGCTCCGGGAGGCCGGCGGCCGAGGCGGGGAGGTTGTCCGGGCCGTCGGACTGGCCGGAGGCCCAGTGGAAGAACACCTCGGCGGTGATCGCTTCATAGCAGGCACCCTGGGAGCGGAACCAGTGCGTGGTGGTGTCCCCTTCGACGTAGGTTCCGTAGCCGAACAGTTCCCCGTTCCCGTCACGGGTGCGGGCGACGGCGAGGATGATGTAGGGCCAGGATCCGGCGTCCCAGCCTTGGCTGCCCCAGTTCGGCAGCACAGACCAGGCGGTGCCTTCGAGGGTGTCCATCCAGTCGTAGCCGTCTCCCGCCCGGTCATCGGCAGGAAGGGCCGGAGCGGAGACCGGTTCAGCGGTGTCGGCTGTGGCCGTGTGGGTCTGGGTTTCTGTGGTCATCAAGTGATTGCTCCGTTTCGCTCGGCGGGGCGGGTTCCTGAAGTACCGGCTAACCCTCTCACCCACCATGTTTTTTGCCTGCTGGCGGAGCATCGCGTAGCTGTGCCCGACGGAGCCGGGGCAACCCGAAGGGCAAGCAGCGGACGGGTTATGTGAGGAAATAAGCGCAGCGCCGAATACAA